>NZ_BAWZ01000010.1:0-111659 GCF_000698105.1 Geomicrobium sp. JCM 19037
CTCGAAATAAAAAAACATCCCTGATTCGTCAACCCCGACACAACCCCGTAACGCCAGTCTAATTCCCTCTTGTGTATTCCACCTTTTCCTGCTAAAATAGGATATTGCGAGTTAAGAAATGGGATTGTCCCTTTTTATAGCTCCTTGCTCTTACACATGTAAGGGCCGTTTAGACCAAAGGGAGGTGACTAGAATGCGTAACTACGAGATTCTTTACATTCTTAGCCCACAATTGGATGAAGAGGCTGTGAAAGCGGCGAACGAGCGTTTTCAAAAAGTCCTTACTGACAATGGTGCTGAAATCACATCTGTTGATGATAAAGGAAGACGTCGTCTTGCTTATGAAATCAACGATTTCACTGAAGGCTATTATGTGATCTTGAAAGTACAAGCTGAAACTGTAGCGGTTAATGAATTTGACCGTCGTGTGAAGCTTACTGATGATGTAATCCGTACACTTGTCGTTCGAGATGACGACTAATTGAATAGAACAAAATAAAAGGGAGGGTTATGCATGATTAATCGCGTTGTACTTGTCGGCAGACTCACGCACGACCCGGAACTTCGTTATACGCCGAACGGTGTAGCGGTTGCGAATTTCAGCATTGCTGTTAACCGACCGTTTACGAACCAACAAGGCGAGCGTGAGGCTGATTTTTTTAGTTGCGTCGTTTGGAGAAAACAGGCTGAAAATGTTGCGAACTACTTGAAAAAAGGCAGCTTAGCAGGCATTGACGGACGTCTTCAAAGTCGTAGCTTTGAAAATCAAGAAGGCAAGCGCGTGAAAGTTGTGGAAGTGCAAGCTGAGAGCGTACAGTTTCTGGAGCCACGTGCTCACAAAACTCTGGAGGCGGCGGTCGTTATGATCAAGGCGGCGGCTACCAAGGTGGAAACCAGTACAATCAAGGTGGCTACAACCAAGAACCGCAACGACAATCATCTAACCTAAATGACGATCCGTTTTCCAATGACGGAAAACCGATTGATATCTCTGATGACGATTTACCATTCTAATATGAAAGGAGCGAGACCACATGGCACGTCGTAGAGGCAAGCGTAGAAAGGTATGTTATTTCACGGTAAATAAGATCAAGCGCATCGATTACAAAGATGTGGATCTGCTTCGTAAGTTTGTATCTGAGCGTGGGAAGATTCTTCCACGCCGTGTAACAGGTACTTCTGCGAAATACCAACGTAAATTGACAATCGCAATTAAGCGTTCCCGTCAAGCAGCACTTCTTCCTTACGCGAAAGAAGTATAAGCAGATGACTAGAAGGGCCATCACCTCCAATCGTATGGAGAGGGTGGCTCTTTTTCGTTGGAAGGTGCACGCCTTTCATTTTATGGGTGAATGGGCTACAATAGATCAGTGAAAGCTATCGAATAGAAAAGACTTCGTTAGGCAGATGGGTGGTTACGAAAAGAAATGAATCAGTCACGCAGATTAACTGAAGGCGCAGTGATGGTTGCTGTGTTTGCAGTTCTTATCGCGCTATTATACATACCGCTTATTGCCCTCTTTACCATATGGTTTTTGCCATTACCTGTTATGATTTATACGGTTCGACACGGTGCAAAACCGGGTGCGATTGTGCTCGTTGTTGCAGCGCTCGTCAGTTTCCTGATCGGTTCGGTGTTGGCACTTCCAGCCATCCTTATTTTTGGTATCGGTGGGTATGTGACCGGATTGAGTTATGCACGAGGCAAAGGACCATTTCAAACGCTGTTTGCAGGTAGTGTAAGTTATGTACTATCAATCATCGTATTTTTTGTTTTCTCGAACCTCGTTCTTCAAGTGCATCCATTTGAAGCGATGGTCGACATTATGATTGAATCGACGAATTCGGCGGAGCAGTTGATTACGGCTGTTGGCGCTGATGTGAATGAAGAAGCGCTCACGCTATATCGTGAAATGGCACAAATGATTCCACAATACTCAGCGCTCATTATGATCTTTACGGGGGTTGTGTTTGCATTTTTAACTCAAGTTGTCGCTCATCCGATTTTACGCCGTTTTGTTAAAGGGAATTTTGGATTTCCACCGCTTCGTACGTGGTCATTGCCGACATTTTTCATTTGGGTATATTTGATCGGGATTGTATTTAGCTTGATTAGCTATAGTGATCCAGGATCGGGGCTATACATCTTTATGGCAAATGTATCTCCTATCCTTGAAGTTGCCATGATTATTCAAGGTGCGGCCGTCATGTTTTATTTTGCTCATGTGAAAAATATTTCTAGAGCGTTTCCGATTCTCATTTTAGTGTCGATTCTATTGGTACCATTTGTTGGTTTCCTTGTCAGAATGCTAGGGATTATCGATCTCGGTTTTGATTTGCGGAGTCGCATTAAGTCTGATAAGAAGTAGGGGTTGATCAGTTTGCCCAAAGTCACACATTATAAATGGTACTTGTATCCGACCATCCTTTTATTTGTGGCACTGACGGTCAGTGTTACCGCTTTGTTATTTTACCAATGGATTCTAGCTGTTATTGGATATGTCGTCATTGTTCTTCTTGGGGTCTTGTACTATTATATCCAATCCAATTATCAAAAAGAGCTCGGACAGTACATCTCCACGTTGACTCACCGTGTCAATCGAGCCGGTGAAGAGGCAGTGACGAACCTACCAGTAGGAATTATTCTTTATGATCAAAACTACAACATTCAATGGGTGAATCCGTATATCCACGACTTGCTGCCAGAAGAGTACCTCGGACATCCGTTGTCTATTATTTCGTCAGAGTTGCCCATTCTTTTAGAAGATAAAAGTCAGGAACATCGACTAAAACTAGGGGATCTTGAGCATTACGTATACGAGCGACCGAATGAACGGCTTCTCTATTTCTTTGATATGACCGAGACGGTTGAAACGAAAGAGCGTTACAACGAAGAGAAAACGGTTATTGGCATTATATTTCTCGATAATTATGATGAAGTCACGCAAAGCCTTGAAGATCAAGTGACGAGCTCTCTACGAAACAAAGTTGTAGGCTTATTGAATCAATGGGCGAATGAACATGATATTTTGCTCCGAAGTACGGATGATGACCGGTTTGTCGCTGTTTTTAATCAGCGTGCATTATCAGAGATTGAAACAAATCAATTTCAAATCATTGATCAAATTCGCGAAGAAACGTCTAAAGATCAAGTGTCTCTCACACTAAGCATCGGTATTGGAACAGGAGAGCGGACGATGCGTGAACTCGGCTCTCTCGCCCAATCGTCGCTTGACCTAGCGTTAGGCCGTGGTGGCGATCAAGTGGCGATCAAGGAAAAGAGTGGTCAAGTTCGTTTCTACGGAGCAAATCAAATGCCGTTGAAAAACGAACGCGTGTGCGTGCACGTGTAATTTCTCATGCGTTACGTGATTTTGTTCGGGAAAGTAATCAAGTGATTGTCATGGGCCATAAAACGCCAGATATGGATGCGATTGGTGCGAGTATTGGTGTATTGAAAGTTGCTGAAGTGAATGATAAAGACGCTTATATCGTCGTTGACAATGAAAATGTAAGCCCTGATGTGCAAAAGCTCATGGATGAAGTGGAAAATCACGAATATTTATGGTCGCGATTCATCTCTCCAGCTGAAGCGTTAGAACAACTTACAAAGCAAACATTGCTCGTTGTCGTGGATACGCACAAACCGTCGCTCGTTATTGAGCCGAAGTTGTTGGAACGAGTGCACCGAGTCGTTGTGCTGGATCATCACCGTCGAGGTGAGGAATTTATTGAAAATCCTGCTCTTGTATACATGGAGCCCTATGCTTCATCAGCTTCAGAACTTGTTACGGAGCTTCTTGAATACCAGCCGAACAAAGTGAAGATGGACGCCCTTGAAGCAACTGCTATGCTAGCCGGAATGATGGTCGACACGAAGCATTTCAGTATTCGCACAGGTTCACGTACGTTTGAAGCGGCATCTTACCTAAAAGCGAACGGTGCCGACACAACAGCCGTTCAATTGCTCTTAAAAGAGGACTTAGAGAACTATAATGAAAGGTCTAAGCTCATTTCCCGTTCCGTGATTTATGGAAATGGCATGGCGATTGCGCGTGGTGAGGAGAATCAGAGCTATCATCAAGTGCTCATTGCCCAAGCGGCCGACACACTTCTCACAATGAATGATGTGAGGGCATCGTTTGTCATCTCTTATCGTTCGGATGGGCGGTTAAGCGTAAGTGCCCGGTCATTAGGAGATGTGAACGTACAGGTTATTATGGAGAAGCTGGGCGGTGGAGGTCATCTTACAAATGCCGCGACACAAATGGACGACACCACACTTCTTGAAGCTGAAAGCATGCTTAAAGAAGCCATTGATCAATATTTAGGAGGGACATCAAAGTGAAAGTCATTCTTAATCAAGACGTAAAAGGACAAGGGAAGAAAGGCGAGGTTAAAGACGTATCCGAAGGGTATGCTCGTAACTTCCTCTTAAAGAATAATTTGGCTGTAGAACTCTTCAGGCAACCTTAAAGATCTTAAAGCAAAGAAACAAAGCGATGACAAAAAGGTTGAGGAAGAACGGCAAGCTGCTGAGGAAATGAAGCAGAAAATGGAAGCGACAGACATTGAGATGACCGCAAAAGCTGGTGAAGGTGGACGGCTATTTGGAGCGGTTTCGACGAAGCAAATCAATGAAGCTTGAAAAATAAAGGTTTTAAAGTCGACAAAAGAAAAATTGAGCTCAATGATCCGATTCGCACGCTCGGTGTCACGAAAGTGCCGATTAAGATTCACCCGGAAGTCATTGCTACAGTTAATATCCACGTCAAAGAACAAAAGTGAAGTGAGAAATCGAGGAAGGAGGGGTTACAGTGTCCGAACAATGGCAGGAAGACCGATTGCCACCACAAAATATTGAAGCTGAGCAAGCGGTTCTCGGCGCAATATTTCTGGAAGAAGAGTCACTCGTAGCCGCCTCAGAACGGTTGCGCCGGAAGATTTTTACCGGGCGTCACATCAGCGAATTTTTGAAGCTATGGTTGAGTTGTCTGATAAAGGGGAGCCTGTTGACCTCGTTACGGTAACATCAGAGCTTCAAGATCGTCATTGGCTTGAAGAAGCAGGTGGCGTCTCTTATTTGACCGACCTTGCCAATGCGGTCCCGACAGCTTCCAACGTGTCTCATTATTCGCGGGTTGTTGAAGAAAAGTCGTTACTTCGCCGCCTCATTCGTACAGCGACTTCTATTGCATCGGATGGTTATGAATCCGACCACGAAGTTGATGATGTGTTAAGTGATGCGGAGCGCATGATTTTGGAAGTCTCCAACCGAAGAACGTCAGGGGCGTTTGTGTCCATTAAAGATGTGCTGATGGAGACGTATGACAACATTGAAATGTTACAAGGACGTGGGGACGCCCTCACCGGGGTCTCCAGCGGTTTTCAAGATTTGGACCGGATGACAGCAGGCTTTCAAAGAAGTGACCTCATTATCGTTGCCGCAAGACCTTCAATGGGGAAAACGGCATTTGCTTTGAACATTGCCCAAAACATTGCAACGAAAAGCGATGAAAATGTTGCGATCTTTAGTTTGGAGATGGGGGCATCCCAGCTCGTACAACGGATGCTCTGCGCCGAAGGGAACATTGACGGAACTCGTCTGCGTACCGGTCAGCTCATCGAAGAAGATTGGGAGAAGTTGGCGATGGCGATGGGCTCCCTTTCTCGAGCAGGCATTTATATCGATGATTCCCCAGGGATTACCGTCGCTGATATTCGCGCAAAATGCCGCCGACTCAAACAAGAGCGCGGACTCGGGATGATCTTAATCGATTATTTACAGCTCATCCAAGGCCGTGGCACAGAAAGCCGCCAACAAGAAGTTTCTGAGATCTCAAGGAACTTAAAAGCAATCGCGAGAGAACTAGACGTACCTGTTATCGCGCTATCTCAGCTATCCAGAGGTGTGGAATCAAGACAGGATAAACGACCGATGATGAGTGACTTGAGAGAATCAGGAAGTATTGAGCAAGATGCTGATATCGTTTCTTTTTTATTTCGAGAAGACTATTACGATCACGACGCCGAAAATCAGAATATGATTGAAATCATTATCGCGAAACAACGTAACGGTCCGGTAGGCAGTGTGGAGCTTGCGTTTATTAAAGAATACAATAAATTCGTCAACCTTGACCGAAGGCACGACGAAAATATGGCGCCCCCTGGGGCTTAGCGAAGAGTTCAGCTCTTCGTTTTTTTATATTGATGACGGGTCTGGAGTTCTGTAATACGAATGAATATAGATATTTATAAATTAATGTTCGGATTTACTTTGACCTATTCGGGTTATTTTGCTAAAATGAACTTCGGTAAACGTATAAATAATGAACAATTATCCTACTGGAAGAGGTGAGTCTTTTGTCATCCATCGTTATCGTAGGCACGCAATGGGGAGACGAAGGCAAGGGGAAGATTACAGACTATTTATCGGAGAATGCGGAAGTCGTTGCCCGATATCAAGGGGGAAACAACGCCGGTCATACGATTAAGTTTGGCGGAGAGACTTATAAATTGCACTTGGTACCTTCCGGTATTTTTTATAAAAATAAAACGTGTGTGATTGGAAACGGCATGGTTATTGATCCTAAAGCGCTCGTGGAAGAGTTGAAAGGCCTTGAAGACCGGGGTGTGGATACGAGCAACCTTCGAATTAGCAACCGCGCGCATGTGATCCTTCCGTATCATATTAAGCAAGACATTGTGGAAGAAGAAAGCAAAGGTGCGAGCAAGATTGGTACGACGAAGAAAGGCATTGGTCCCGCGTACATGGATAAAGCCGCGCGCGTTGGGATTCGAATCGCTGATCTATTAGAAAAAGAAGAATTTGAGAAGAAGCTTTCTAGAAATCTCATCGAAAAAAACCGTCTACTTGAGAAGATTTATGAAACAGAAGGGTTTACGGTAGAAGAAATTCTAGATACGTATTATGCGTATGGTCAGCAGCTTGCAAAGTACGTTTGTGACACGTCTGTCGTGTTGAACGATCGCATTGATCAAGGAAAGCGTGTCTTGTTTGAAGGCGCGCAAGGAGTCATGCTCGATATTGATCAAGGCACATATCCGTTTGTGACGTCGTCGAATCCGATTGCTGGAGGGGTGACGATTGGTTCGGGTGTAGGGCCTTCAAAGATCCATAAAGTCGTTGGCGTTTCAAAAGCGTATACGACACGCGTAGGGGATGGTCCGTTCCCTACAGAATTGACGAATGAAATTGGGGATCGCATTCGCGACATCGGCAACGAATACGGGACGACAACCGGCCGCCCTCGCCGCGTTGGCTGGTTTGACTCAGTCGTTGTTCGCCATGCGAGACGCGTGAGTGGGATTACAGACTTGTCCTTGAACTGTCTTGATGTGTTGAGTGGTCTTGATACAGTTAAGATTTGCACAGCGTATGAGTACGAAGGGGAACGTCTTGAAGAATTCCCAGCTAGCTTGAACATTTTGGCAAAATGTAAGCCAATCTATGAAGAAATGCCCGGTTGGCACGAAGACATTACCGGTGCGAAGACGTTAGGTGACTTACCAGCAAACGCCCGTCACTATGCGGAGCGTGTGTCGCAACTGACAAACATTCCGCTCAGTGTATTTTCAGTCGGTCCTGACCGCACGCAAACGAACGAAGTTCGCGGTGTTTGGGGATTATAAGAATTTACATACATCTCATAGATGAGTCTATGGGGTGTATTTTTTTAGAGTTGTCTTGTGTCAGAATGTTCTGTTTGGTTTATACTAAAAGTAAGAGTGGTTGGTCTACTTTTTTGAAGTTTCTTAGTAGGGTGATAGAGGGTAAAGCGTTACAAACAACAAGAAAGCGAGGGCAACGGTATGAAATTTCTAATTAATGGTGAATGGACAGGTGACCAACTCGAACAAATCGAGGTCATCAACCCAGCAAATAATGAAGTTGTCGACACCGTTCCAAAAGGCGGTCAAAAAGAAGCGGAAGCAGTCGTGGATGCGGCAGCAAAAGCGTTACAACCGTGGAAGTCACTCACTGCAGAGGAGCGGTCAGCAAAGCTTGAGAAATGGCATGCGCTCATTGGAGACAATCACGAAGAATTGGCAAGAACGATGACGAAAGAACAAGGCAAGCCGCTAAAAGAATCTAGAGGTGAGATTACGTACGCCAATTCGTTTATTAAGTGGTATGCAGAAGAAGGCAAAAGAGTGTACGGGGAAACGATTCCCGCCTCTGCACCGAATAAACGAATTTTCGTGTCAAAACAGCCTGTTGGTGTTGTTGCCGTTATTACACCGTGGAATTTCCCAGCAGCGATGATTACGCGTAAGATTGCTCCAGCACTTGCCGTCGCTGTACGGTGATTATTAAGCCTGCAACAGAAACGCCGCTGACGGCGTTGAAACTTGCGGCTTTAGCAGAAGAAGCAGGCATTCCTAAAGGTGTCGTCAATGTGATTACAGGAAAAGCGAGCGACATATCAAACGTATGGCAAAATGATGATCGCGTGCGCAAATTGACGTTTACCGGTTCTACAGAAGTCGGACGAACGTTAATGGAAGGTGCAGCAAAGAACATTAAAAAGATTTCACTGGAGCTTGGCGGTCACGCGCCGATTGTCGTGCTCGAAGATGCTGATGTTGATAACGCTGTAGAGCAGGCCATTGCTTCAAAGTTCCGTAATGCTGGACAAACGTGTGTGTGCGCAAACCGCATTTATGTCGCGGAAGCCATTGAAGAAGAATTTGTGGAAAAAATGAAAGCTGGCGTAGAGAAGTTGAAAGTCGGCTACGGATTGGACGACGGAGTTGATATCGGACCGATGATCAATGAAGAAGCGGTCGATAAAGTGATTGAGCATATTGAAGATGCGAAACAAAAAGGGGCAAAGGTCGTTACGGGTGGAACGAAGAAGGACGGGCTCTATTTGATGCCTACCGTGGTTTCAGGTGTGACCGAAGAGATGGCGTGTATGAATGAAGAAACATTTGGGCCTCTCGCACCGATTTCCACATTTAAGACCGATGAAGAAGCCATACAACGTGCGAATGATACGATCTATGGTCTCGCTGCTTACTTGTTCACAAGTGACATCGCTAAAGCCGTGCGACTGACCGAAGAGCTAGAGTACGGTATTGTTGGATTGAACGACGGTGGCCCTTCAACTGCGCAAGCGCCATTTGGTGGTTGGAAGCAAAGCGGTATTGGCCGAGAAGGCGGCCACCACGGGATTGAAGAGTATCTTGAAACAAAGTATATCTCTTTAAAGCTATAAGTAGTGCTTCTTTATAGAAAGGTAGTAGAGACTTCGACACGGATGCCGACAAGCTGCTTCGGCATCCGTTTTATCATGTCAGAGCGAAGTTGCGTTGCCTAAACCGGCCATCCTTGTTGTGTCCATCAAAAGAAGCGGATTTGTATCGAACGTTCATACAATCGTTTGAACCGCTATGAAGGCGTATAGGGGAGCCTGTGTGAGCCTCCCCCAACGCCTTACAATCCAACAGCGTCTGCTTGTCCGAGCGTTTTCTCGTAGTACACAAACGGTTCGCTCCGAGCTTCCGTGAGCAGTTCGCCGACTTTTGTATAGCCGAGCTTATGAAATAGTCGCATAGCTTTCGTGTTTAAGGAGTACGTATCGACTTTAATTGAAGTGTGCCCTCGCTCGAGCGCGACGTGTTCAGCATAAGTGAATAGTGCAGCAGCCACCCCGCGATTTCTCGTATCTGGATTCACTGCGAGTCGGTGTAGCGTGATGGCATCTTTATGAAAATCGGTCCATGTGAGCTCATCGTACTCAGTGGCAAAGGCTTGATTTATGACGATAAATCCTTCAATACGTTCTTCAACAAATACATACAGTTCTTGATTGGTAATATCAGTGGCAAAGTGTTTGAGTGTTGGGTATTGATCGTTCCACTGGTCACTACCCTCGTCGTTCATCTGTGTAACGGCTCGTTTGGCAATCGATACAATGCCAGAAAGGTCTTCCATTTGTGCTAAGCGAATCATCAGTTGTCCTCCTGTTCTGCACGTATCATTATAACGCGAGCAGTGTAGAAGAATTTTCTGAAAACATATTGACAACGTATTTTGCGATCGTATATAATACAGTCAAATAAAGTTGACGGAGTGAGAAAGGCATGATGAGTAAATGAAAGATGTGTTCATAATGACGAAGTACGCACAATTAAAAGCTGTGAGCGATCCGTTTCGAGGGAATCTACTCACGCACTTTGGCACCGAACCGATTACCGGACAACAGCTTGCAGAAAAATTGGATCTGTCTCGTTCAAAGATTCACTATCATCTGAACGAACTTGAGAAAAATGGCATTATCCATATTGTGAAACGGGAAGAGAAAAACGGAATTTTACAAAAGTTCTATCAGCCTGTCGCCCTATCCTTTCTTGTTGATGAACAATTGCTTAACTTTGTTGAAGGCTCGGGTGGTGAAAAGACCGGGTATAAAAGCGCATCATTTCGTGGGGATGATGAAGCCCGTCAGAAGTTTCTTACTCACGTATCCGACGCGATCGACGAAGGCCGCAAGCGATACGCCAAAGATGAAGGGGAAACGTTTACGATTAGCATGAGCTGGACACCGAAAAGCTAAACCGTCTATGTCTTTTCAGCCATAGACGTTCATTTTACCCGAACGGTCAATTTATTTTGACTGAATAAATTCAATCACTCAGGAGGTTTTTTTATATGAAACAAATTCTGAAAAATTTTAACTTTGTCATTTTATTACTAGGTCGAAGTTTATCAAACGTCGGAAGCAGTTTGTACTCGGTCGCGGCGATGTGGCTCGTTTACGAACTTGGCGGATCATCCTTCTATACGGGATTGGCGCTTTTCTTGACACAAATGCCTGCGATTCTGCAAATTCTGCTCGGACCGATGATTGATCGATTTCACGTGAAACGTCTACTCGTAGGCACACAAATGCTTCAAGTCGTATTACTGCTCATCGTTCCCGTGGCACATGCTTTTGGCATTCTTACGATTGCTGTTGTTCTAACGGTCATGCCTGTTGTTTCACTTTGCAATCAATTTTTGTACCCTACGCAGCTCTCATTATTGCCGAAAATTTTGAAAAAAGAGCAGTTGACGAAAGGAAATTCATTATTTGCGGTTGCTTATCAAGGGACCGATGCCCTCTTTAATGCGATTGCCGGCTTGTTGCTTGCAGTTGTTGGAGCGATAGCGATTTTCTACATAAATAGTCTCACATTTCTGTTATCGGCCGCGTTACTCATGTTGCTTCGCATCCCTTTCACAAAAATGGCGGAGCAACAGTCAGAAAAACCATCGGCACGAGCGATGGTTACCGACTACATCGGCCAATTAGAAGAAGGCATCACCGTTTTAATGCACCCATTTTTCAGGAATTTACTCGGCGGCGTTGTTTTCGTCAATCTAGCAGGGGCGGGCATGTTTGCCGTTCTCCCTGCTTTCAGTGCCGCACATGGTGGACCAGAATATTACGGGTTATTTTTATCAACTGCGGGAATTGGCGTCATTGTCGGAGCCGCACTCGTATCGGTGTTAAAGCTTGACCGCATTAAAGTAGGGCGGTTGTATGCCGGAGTGATTGCGATTAATGGCGTTTGCATGGTCGTGCTCACAATGATTCCAAACCCATGGGTATCGATTCTTCTCTTCGGCTTGGCTTGGTTGCCTGCTGGCATTATTAATGTCAGTTCACAAGTCATTATCCAATCCGCTATACCGAGTCATTTGCTTGGTCGCGTAATGGCTGCTGTCATGGGAATATCTGCGGGAATAGCTCCAGTCGGGGCATTGCTCGGTGGTTCTGTCGGAGCGATTCTCACAAGCGATGCAGTCATTCTAATTAGTGGAATCATCATGTTAATTGTAGCGGTTATTTGGACGTTTAATCGCACCATGAAAAAAATCCCTGCAGTGAAAGACTTAACTCCAGAAACATTTCAACTCGGATAGAAACCGATGCGGTGGGCATAATGATAATGTTCACCGCCGATTCAAATAAGAAGTGTCCGAAGGGGGAGTGAAACGCGAATTTATGGTAGAATAAAGAGGTTGTTTCTCGCACCTTCGAGGTCGATCATTGATTTCCTGCATAAACTTAAAAAAACCATTGCAAAACAGAAATAGACATGCTAAGATAAATCTTGTCTTTCATTAAGAAACGAGAGCCATTAGCTCAGCTGGTAGAGCATCTGACTTTTAATCAGAGGGTCGGAGGTTCGAGTCCTCCATGGCTCACCATTTACATATTGCCAACTTCATCTTACAATAGAGTAAGCGTACTTTGTACGTAACTCGAAGTAAGAACGAAGTGGTTGAAAAACCCGCCGCTTTATACTCGATTTTGAAAAGGAAGCAAGAAGGTCGAGGAAATGATTGAGCGAGTGAGTGAGCGTACACCGTACGTGACTCGAACGAACGAAAGAAATTGACGAAGAGATTCGCAGTTTATTCTTTAAGACAAATAGTATTTAAAAGAAGCAAGGAGTTCGCGGAAGCGACTGACTGAACGAGTGAGTGTACAACGTACACGACTCGAGTGAAGGAAGCTGACAAAGAAATCCGCCGCTTATTTTAAATAATAGGGGCCTGTGGTGTAGCGGTTAACATGCCTGCCTGTCACGCAGGAGATCGCGGGTTCGATTCCCGTCAGGCCCGCCATTTATAATTGGCTCGATAGCTCAGTCGGTAGAGCAGTAGACTGAAAATCTACGTGTCGGCGGTTCGATTCCGTCTCGAGCCACCATTTGATTGTCTGTCATTCGTATATTCAATCAAATCACTTACGACATTTATGAAACAGCGTTAAGCTAGACCCTGAATCTTATGATTCAGGGTTTTTTATCGGGGATTTGGATGGCTGTGTTACAATAGAGACGGACAAATAAGTAGACAAGCGTTCATATAAATGGGGCTCAAATAAACAAATCTACGAGAATCGGGGAGATTGTGACATGAACGAAAAAATACTCGTGGTTGATGATGAAAAACCAATTGCAGATATACTAGAGTTTTCCTTAAAGAAAGAAGGATTTGAAGTAGAGGTTGCGTATGATGGCGATGAGGCTGTAAATAAAGTAGAGTCTTTCCAGCCAGATCTTATTCTCCTGGACATTATGTTGCCGAATCGCGATGGCATGGAAGTGTGTCGAGAAGTACGGAAGAACTATGACATGCCAATCATTATGCTGACAGCGAAGGACTCAGAAATAGATAAGGTGTTAGGTTTAGAGCTAGGCGCCGATGATTATGTAACGAAGCCATTTAGCACGAGGGAGCTGTTGGCCCGTGTGAAAGCGAACATTCGCCGATTGCAAGTTGCGCCTGCGCAAGATAAGCAAAAGAGCGGGGAAATGGAAATTGGCGGACTTACGATTGACCCAGAAGCGTATCTCGTTCGAAAGCGCGGTGAGCCAATCGAGCTTACGCACCGAGAGTTTGAACTCATTCATTACTTGGCTCGTCATATTGGACAAGTGATGACCCGCGAACATTTACTTCAGTCGGTGTGGGGATATGACTACTTTGGGGATGTACGTACCGTCGATGTGACCGTGCGGAGGTTACGTGAAAAGGTTGAAGACAACCCGAGCTACCCAATTTGGATTATTACACGCCGGGGTGTAGGTTATTATTTGCGTCATCCTGAACAGGAGTAATGCTGCATGGAGAAAATCCTTAACTTCTTTAAGTCTTTCCAATTTAAGTTAATCCAATTTAAGTTA
Source organism: Geomicrobium sp. JCM 19037 (assembly GCF_000698105.1). Lineage (NCBI taxonomy): Bacteria > Bacillati > Bacillota > Bacilli > Caryophanales > Geomicrobium > Geomicrobium sp. JCM 19037. The sequence goes on from NZ_BAWZ01000010.1 coordinate 13,708, forward strand.
ATTGCGATTTATGTGCTTTTGCTGCTCATTGCGACGCAAATTATTGGTGCGACGTTTATGACCTCTCTAGAAAGCCAAACGATCCAAAACTATAACGACTACCTCGACGATCGGGGTAGTCTGCTTGCGAATAATGCGGCGGAGATTATGATGGAAAATCGTTCCGATGATGATGAAGTCGACCCTCAAACCCAAGTGCGTCAAGAAATGAATGAACAAGTTGATCTATTGTTTGGGGATCCGAATGAGCATGTAGAAGTGGTGGATAGCAATGCGACGATCATTACTTCAGCAGCACAATCGTTAGTCGGGCAACGGAATACAGACATACAAATCTCAAGAGCTTTGTTTGGGCATGAGCAACAAGCTGAAACATACATGAATCCTGATACCGGGGATCGTACGCGCGTCATTATAGAAAAAATCGAAGGCAACAACGATCAAATTATCGGGGTTGTCCAAATTCGTGCGTCGCTAGAAGACTCGTATGAACAGGTGACGGAAATCAATGCGATTTTTACGTGGAGTGCGGTCATTGCCCTTGTGATTACAGCGATTATCGGTATCGTTCTTTCGCGAACGATCACGCGACCGGTATTGGATATGCAAAAGCAAGCGAAACGAATGAGTGACGGCGATTTTAGCCGACAAGTTCGTGTGTACGGTAGTGATGAAATTGGACAGTTGGCAACGTCGTTTAATACGCTAACGCTTAGTTTGAAAGAAGCGAATGCAACAACTGAAGGTGAACGTCGTAAGTTAAGCTCTGTACTTTCGCACATGACGGACGGGGTTATTGCTACAGATGAGTTAGGGAGAATCATTCTTTTGAATCGTCAAGCTGAAATTCTTCTGTCTATGTCGAGTGACGAAGCAATGGGTCAACTGCTACCGGACTTGTTACAACTATCGGATCAAGTAACCCCGAGTAAGCTCTATGACTATTCGGATTCAATGATTCTTGATTTTAGTGATGAAAAAAGCACGTATTTGTTGGAAGCGAACTTCAGTGTGATTCGCCATGAAGACGGGCCGATAACCGGGCTTATTACCGTTCTTCATGATGTGACTGAACAAGAGAAGATTGCGAGTGAGCGTCGTGAGTTTGTTTCCAATGTGTCTCATGAGTTAAGAACACCACTCACGACACTAAAGAGTTATATGGAAGCTTTAGAAGATGGTGCACTGGAAGATCCTGAACTCGCGCCACGCTTCTTAGGTGTTGCCCAAACGGAAACGGAGCGGATGATTCGCCTCGTAAATGACTTGTTGCAGCTTTCGAAAATGGATCGTGATGATATACACCTTAATAAATACGACTATAACCTTATCGCTTGGCTGCATGAAGTGTTGGACCGATTTGACATGATGGTTAAAGACAAAAACATTGGGTTCGAGCGTCAACTCCCACCTTATCCAGTGCGCATTCAAATCGATCGTGACAAAATGACACAAGTGATTGATAACATTATTTCCAATGCGATTAAATATTCCCCTGATGGTGGGACGATTACGGTTGGTACAGACTTGCAAGAAGAAGGGGCCGTTATCTACGTACAAGACGAAGGAATGGGCATACCAAGAGAGAATTTACACAAGATTTTTCAGCGTTTTTATCGAGTCGACAAAGCCCGTGCTCGTAACTTGGGTGGAACAGGTCTTGGGCTTGCGATTGCCAAGGAAATGGTAGAAGCTCACGGTGGAACGATTGCTGTGAGTAGTGAATGGAAAAAAGGAACGACGATTACCATTCGTTTACCATATACAACGTTCAGTGAAGGCGGGTGGAGCTCGTGACAGAACGAATCAAGTCAGGGGTGCTGATTGTTCTCATCCTCTCCAGTTTATTGCTTACATGGCAACTATGGACGTATCAACCGAACCTAGAAGTTCTTGATGAAGGGGGATACACAACAGAGAGTATCGGTGAAACAGCTGCAACCGATGACATCATTAAGCCAGCAAACATTATTTACCATGTCGAAGACGAACGATTTATGACGTATGGAAATAACAGTATAGAAACGGAGAGGCTTCTCGATGACTTGAACAGTCATGGTCAATCAGATTTTGAAGTTATTGAGAATCCGAATTCTTCTTTGGATTTGTATCCGGACACAGACTTTATTGAACTGAGCTTTCCAACTGGCATTCCACCTGAGTTGGTCCAACAGCTCCTCAATGAAGATGCGGATTTGTTAATGGATACCGATACCTCTTTTGAACGAATTATTCTCTATGAAAATCAAGAAGATACGGTCATTCGTTATCTTTCCTTTGATGGCGAAGAATCTGTAGAAGCTCGGGTGAACATTAACCCATCAGTATTTCGAAGTAACTATTTATACAACTATGAGGTGGATAATGTATACCCGGTGTACAGTGAACTGGCTGGAGGCACGGGGGAGCGCTTAGATAAGCCTCTTTATTTACCGATCGAACCTGTATATTATACGAACAGAAGTTATGAAATTGAGACGTCAGACTACATTTCACCAGCTGCATTTGAGCCGTTATTGTTCGATGAAGAGCCGATTCCAGTGTCAGAACAGAGTATTTACATTGGCAGTTCTCAACAAATGACGGTGAGCAGCAACAACGACTTTTTGGAGTTTACAGATGTGACGGTACCTGTCACCCAATCGGAAAACCCTGACCAAATTGTCCAGGATGCGATTAATTACGTAAACTTGCACGGAGGGTTTACTGAGAAATATCAGCTTTACGGGTATGGGTCTGACCGCGCAAATGTAGAGGAAGATGAGTATGCTCGTTTCCGACTCGTCGAAGACGGAGTGCCGGTATTGGATTCTTCAAATGACGGCTATATCAATGTAATGAGAAGCTACAATGAAGTCATATCCAATTATACGAGGCCTTTGTATACACTTGGAAGGTTTCAAAGTGAGCTTGCTTCGTCTGAGCAATTGCCACACGGTGAAAGAGTTTGGGAGAGTATAGGCGAAGACCGAGAAGAAATTACGGACGTTCGTGTCGGGTATACAATTCATCGAGAGCAAGGCATTACCGAGACGATCAGTTTCGAGCCTGAATGGTATGTGTTGTTAAACAATGTTTGGCAGCCGATCGACTTTGGTTCGGAGGAGGATTCATATGGATTGGAGTAGAACAAAAACGATTTTTATTGTGACATTCTTATTCTTGAATACTTTCCTCGCTTACCAACTCGTTGATAAGCAATCGTATGAAAATATTCTAAGTGAGCAAAACGAGAATGAACAAACTTTTGAAGAGCTCGTAGAGACGGAGAATATCGTCATCGATGCAGAGTTACCCGAACACGAGAACTTGCCGCAACTAATTGTAGAAACAGCACCTGTTTCCTATGATATTGTGGAAGAGTTTTATGGCAGTAATTCTTGGTTTGAAGACTTGGATGAAGATATTGTAGATGGGTCTCTTGAATTAACATTAATTCTTAGCTCTAACTTTTCTGTCGATGACGGCTTATTTAGTAGCGTGAACGCGTTTGTTGAAGAGCAAATATTAGAAGGTGAGTATTACAGCTTTGGTGGAATGGCAAATGCGGAGAACACAGACAACGTCGAAATGAATTTCTACCGTGACCATGAAGGGTATACACTCTATGGGAGTGGAGGCAATGCTCACCTCGTCATTACCGTGAATGAGAGTCGAGAAATTACAGTTGCAGAACAACAGTTTCTTAACATTGATGTGAGAGAAGAATTTGAGGAGCTGGAATTAATTACAGCGGCAGATGCAATTGAGGCGTTAATCGACGAACAGGTCGTGACGAGAAATGCGACGATTCATGATGTAGAGCTTGCCTATTATAGTGCCAATACAGATGGTGAAAGGGCCGTATACATTCCGGTCTACCGCATTCGAGCGAGTGATGATGTATATGAAGAGGATCCTCCATTTGGTGATTTTTATATTGTGAATGCCGATAGTGGACGGGTCACGTCAGATGAGTCGCTCAGTGATGAATAATAGGGTGGGGAATATATGAGTATGCAATTCAGCGTTCTCGCAAGTGGCAGTACGGGCAATGCTATGTACGTTGAAACAGATAAATCCAAAATTTTGATTGATGCTGGCCTAAGCGGAAAGAAAATTGAAGAGCTTTTTCGTAGTATTGATCGGTCTCTTTCTGATATTGATGCCATTCTTGTCAGTCATGAGCATACTGATCATATTAAAGGGGTCGGCATCGTTGCGAGAAAGTATAACGTGCCCGTGTACGCGAACGAGAAGACGTGGAAAGCGATGGAGTCTTCCATCGGGCCCGTGAATGCTGAGCAGCGTTTCCATTTAGAAACGGGACGTATCGCAACGTTTGAAGATGTGGACATTGAAACATTCGGCGTCTCCCATGATGCAGCTGATCCAATGTTTTTTGTGTTCCACCATGAAAAAAAGAAACTAGCGATTGCCACAGATATGGGGTATGTGAGCGAGCGCATTAAAGGCACATTAAAAGAAGCCGATGCCTTAGTTTTTGAGTCAAACCATGATACAAACATGCTGCGAATGGGAAAATATCCTTGGAATGTGAAACGGAGAATTCTTGGCGATCGTGGCCACGTATCAAATGAAGATAGTGCGTTAGCGTTGTCTGAAATTATTACCGAGCGAACGAAACATGTGTACCTTGCTCATTTGAGTCTCGATAACAATATGAAGGATTTGGCGAGAATGACTGTCGAGCAAACGTTGGCAGAACAAGAGGTTACGTTGGGACATGCGGGTGTTCAACTCGTTGATACGGACCCTTTCTCACCGACGCCGCTTCGTTTATTGTCATAATAGGGAAAGAACCTCTGTATAATTTGATTGAAATGAAACAAAAAAGGGTAGTTTAATGGTGAATGAATTGCGGATGAATTGTTGGACGGCTCGCTGAGTGATTCGTTACACTAATGGTACATCCTGTGCAATTCACAATTTCTTTCTCGTTACGGTATCAGTAAATCGACATGGGGGGCATGTCAGACAATAGTAATCAAAGAAAGAAAGGTGGAGCAGCATGGGTTATTATGATGATCACTACCCATCAAGAAAAAGGAAAAGTAAAGGTTCGATTTTTTTAGGCATTATTTTAGGTGCAGCCCTTGTCATCGGCATCGTAAGTATTGGTCAGATGATGAACATCGGTGGGTCAAGTGCAGCTCAAGATGAAGAACAAAATGATCAAGAAGAAGACTTCTTTGCCGAAGACTCAGAAACGGTCCACCTCGATGTGACGACGGATGTAACAGATGTCGTTGACAACGTATCAGATTCTGTCGTTGGTGTGTTTAACCTCCAAAATACAAGCTTTTGGGGTGGCGCTGGCGGTGTTGAAAACGAAGAAGGTGTCGAAGCTGGAACAGGGTCTGGTGTTATTTATAAAGTAGAAGGAGATCTTGCTTACGTTGTCACGAACGAGCACGTGATTCAAGGTTCAGATGAATTAGAAGTGAGCCTAAGCGAAGGACAGCGCGTCCCTGCAGAGCTCGTCGCTCAGATATTTGGACCGACCTCGCCGTGCTTACGATTGACGCTGAGAATGTGGATACCGTCGCTGACTTTGGAGACTCCGATCAACTGCGTGTTGGGGAGCCTGCGATTGCTATAGGGAATCCGCTCGGACCACGGTTTGCCCGCACCGTCACACAAGGGATCATTAGCGCAACGGAACGCAGTGTGCCTGTTGATTTGACAGGGGATGGACAAATTGATTGGAACGCAGAAGTGTTACAGACAGATGCTGCGATTAACCCTGGAAACAGTGGGGAGCGCTTCTCAACATCCAAGGAGAAGTGATTGGCATTAATTCAATGAAGCTAGCCCAAGTTGAAGGAATTGGCTTCTCGATTCCAACGACGATTGTGCTGCCTGTCATTCAAGATATTGAGCAATATGGTGAAGTTCACGTCCTGAAATGGGCGTTATGATTGGCTCACTAGATGAGATTCCGAGCTATCATTGGCAGGAAACGTTGAATTTGCCAGAGGATGTTGGTGCAGGGGTATTTATTCATGAGATCGTGCCGAATTCTCCAGCAGACGCAGCGGGTCTAGAACAATATGATGTCATCGTTGAACTTGATGGAGAGCCGATTGAAGCTGCCCATGATTTACGAAGACATTTGTATACAGATGTTGATGTGGGCGATGATATGAGTGTGACGTTCTACCGAAATGGCGAACAAATGGAAACGACAGTAACGCTAAGTGAACAGCAAGATATGCTATAAAATTAATGGGTGTAGCTCCTCGAGATGCTTTCTTGGGGAGCTATACAATTGTGCGGAACATTTAAGTTGTCCACACCCGGACGATACAAAAAGTCTGTTACATAGAGGAGTACTTGTCCTAGCTGTGAATATGTGGATAACTATTGTGGATAAAGAGGTGGATAACGTGAAGATTCAATTACTTACTGTAGGAAAATGCAAGGAAAAATACATACTAACGGGAATTGCTGAGTTTGAAAAGCGGTTGCAAACCGATGTGAAGTTTGAAATTATTGAAGTGGCAGATGAGAAAGCGCCAGAGCGACTTAGCGACAAAGAAATGAACCACGTGAAACAAAAAGAAGGGGAGCGACTTCTACATAAAATCAAGCCACAATCATACGTTGTTGCTTTGGAACGGCAAGGAAAAATGATTGATTCTACTGCACTTGCTAACAAAATTCAGCAACTTACAACATATGGTACGAGTGATTTTACATTTATAATTGGCGGTTCTCTCGGGCTTAGTGAAGACGTAAGAAGCCGGGCAGACTATGAGTGGTCGTTTTCACCGTTGACATTCCCTCACCAATTGATGCGGCTAATGGTAACAGAACAGATCTATCGTGCGGTTCAAATTAATAAAGGCACCCCTTATCATAAATAAGAAGCACAATGTTTCACATGAAACAAGCATCGGTGAATGTGTGAAAGGTTTTGAATATGATAAAAACGATGTATTTACGGAGAATTTATGCGTCCTATATTCTTAGCGTGATCGTAGCTATTATTCTCTTAGTCTTAATCTTCTTTACGAATGATTGGTTAGGATCGTTACCCCTGCTCGTATTGATGATCGGTTCGATAGCAATCATTCCAGTCAGTCATTATAAATACAATCAAGTGAAAGATTTGGTCGTCCCTCAATCTGACATCCCGATGTTGCAACTTGACCATCTTGTGATTCAGAGAAATGTGGCCTATTTTCCACAGTTGTTGTTTTTCCAGAAAGACGGAAGTTATGTGGGTACAGCGAAGCTTCAAACCCTCCCGTGGTACGGCTATTTATTATCTCCGTTTTTCAAATCGGACTTGATTACAATTCTTCCGTTCACTTATACGATGTATGACGAATCCGAACGGGAGGTCATGCATCTTCAAAAGCGAGGATGGTTTCTTAAATCATATGTGACAATTATGAATGAAGATGGACACCACATAGGGTCTTATGAGCAAGAAGACTACCGAATCTTTAGTATTCAAGGAAAATTAAAGGATGCAACTGACCAGCTGTTATTGCCTATTCATGCGGATTTTACTACGAGTTTCACTCTCACAGATGATCACAAAAGACAGTGGGCGAGCTTCTATCAAGGTCGTTTTCCGCATGAGTATACGCACATTTTTCGTGATATGGAAAATCATATTGTCGAATTGTCCGATTCGCTGGAGGAAACGGATCACCGGCGATTGCTCGGTGTGCTCACATTTTTATTTTTACATATTAAGAGGTAGACGTTGAATGTATAGGAGGAATAAGGAATGGGACTACCGTTAGAGAACGATTGGTGCGATGTTGTTGGCGATGAATTTGAGGAACCTTATTATCAACAACTCCGGACATTTTTGAAAGAAGAATATGAAACAAAGAAGATCTATCCATCGATGTATGACTTGTTTAATGCACTACATATAACGTCATTTGCGAATACGAAAGTAGTCATTCTCGGGCAAGATCCGTATCACGGCCCGGGGCAAGCTCATGGGTTGAGCTTCTCTGTCCAACCGGGTGTTTCCATTCCACCGTCTCTACGAAATATCTTTAAGGAATTAGAAAGTGATCTTGGTTGCCCCGCACCTGAGAATGGTAATCTCACGTCTTGGGCGGAACAAGGTGTGCTGTTATTGAATACGGTTCTATCGGTACAGGAAGGGACCCTGCTTCTCATCAAACAAAGGTTGGGAGCGGTTTACCGATCAAGTCATTCGTAGTCTAAATCAAAAGGAAGACCCGGTCGTCTTCTTGCTTTGGGGAAAGCATGCAGCTGCCAAAGCACAGATGGTTGACGAAAAACATTGCATCATTACAACGTCACACCCTAGTCCGTTTGCGGCACATCGAGGTTTCTTTGGTAGTCGGCCATTTTCACAGGCAAACGAATTTCTCCGTTCCAATGGAATCAAAGAAGTTCGATGGTGTCTGCAGAAAGCTGACCAATAACGATGCCTGTGGATAAGTTGTGGATAAAGAAGGTTGGGTTTCTGCTCGTTGCATTTATCGTAGGTATTGTGTTTCAAACGATGGGTGTGCCTGCTGGTTGGTTGTTAGGGGCTTTACTAACGGGCATTTTTTATGGGCTATTCATTGAGACGTATAATTTTAAAGGATGGCCGTTTGCCCTTGCCCTCGCGCTTGTTGGGGCAAACATCGGAATCATTATGGAAGCCGAGCTTTTTGTGCATTTGCACCAGTATTTTTTTCCGCTACTCGTGACGCTTATGATTACACTTTTTGGTGGTCTTGGTTTTGGTCTGTTGCTTAACAAATGGACGGGATTAGACCGAACGACGGCGTTTTTTTGCACCGTTCCCGGAGGTGCATCGGAAGTGATTGCCCTTTCCGCGCATTACGGAGCAGATGAGCGAGTCGTCGCTGCTTTTCATACAGCGCGGATTACGATGTTTGTGCTTCTTATCCCGTTTGGGTCGGTATGTTTTATGGGCAAGGAAGTCAAGAGACATTTACAGAAGCGTCCACGCAACTGCAGCCGAATCAACTATTCTTCTTTGCGGTAGTGATTAGTATTGCCTTTCTGCTGCATCGACTGTTTACATTCCCAGGCGCAATGCTCATTTATTCAATCGTAGTCGGTTTTTTGCTCAGTCAATTTGTGTTTGATTTAGGCACTTTACCGAACTATGTTGCAGGAGTCGGACAAGTATTGATCGGAGCGATGGTAGGCATACGTTTTGAGCGATCAACGGTGAAGCGGCTATCCTCCATTGGCGTGCCCAGTTTGAAGATTCTAGCGATGTATGTAGGGATGGCTCTTTTCGTCGCGTTGCTATTTTTTATGATGACCCCGCTAAATTACGTAACAAGTCTGTTAAGTACCGTCCCAGCCGGTGCACCGGAAATGTCTTCTACCGCCTTTGCTTTGAAGCTAGAGCCTTCTTTAGTTGCGAGCCTGCATATCATTCGGATGGTCAGTATTTTTCTCGTTTTACCTCTGTTCTTGCGACTGATTTTACAGAAGTCGTAACAAAACTGTCATGTAAGAAGGGTTTATCTGAATGAGGGATGGGGAAAACCTTTACTACTTGGAGGTGAAGGCCGATGATTATTATCGGTGATTTGCAGATAATGGCACAGCGCTATACAGACGTAGAAGAGGCGCGAAAGGATTTTAAACAGGACGAAGTCATCGTACGTGACACAGAAGATAATTATTGGATCATAGATTCCGAGAACTTCGAGAAGATTGAAGCCTACGGGTACGAGAAAATTGACGAGAAGAAATAACAAAATGAGGGCGGTGTTCTTTTAAGAGCACCGCCCTTTTTAACGATCTGAAACGTCATTCAACCATACAAACCGCCTATAATATGGTATGCTAACACTTAATGAAAAAAAGGAGCTGGTGGTATGTCTTCAACAACTTCATTACAATGGGATCTTACAACGATATTTTCAGGTGGAGATGCAACATCAGGACAATTTCAAGAACATGTCAATAAATTGGAAAAGTCAATTAACGACCTTAGTTCAGATGTGAACGATGGTGTATTAACATCGATGTCTTTTAGCGATTATTTTCTAACATTTCAGCGATTAACGGCTGAAGTGCAAGAAGCAAGTGCGTTTATTTCTTGTTTACTTAGCGATGATACGAGAGATCAAGAAGCGAAAAAATGGAAGATGGTGACTGTCCAGCTCGGCTCTAGACTTAAAGCAATGGAAGCCGACTTTGAGCATTTTCTTGCGTCTTTAGAAGATGAAGAGTGGCGAGACCTCGTACAAAAGCCAGAACTAGACGGCTTAACGTTTCCTATGGAAGAGCGTCGTGAACGTGCGAAAGGGAAGATGGACAAGCAGCTCGAGCAGCTAGCTGAATCACTAAGTAAAGATGGTTACCACGGATGGAATGATATGTATTCAACGCTGATTGGTCATATTCGCGTGACCGTTGATGGTGAGACGCTATCTGTAGGCCAAGCCAATACGAAACTTGGAAGCAGTGATCGAGAAGAGCGGGAAAAATGGTCACAAGCACTCCGAAAAGAGTGGGAAAAGTATGAAGATGTATTTGCAGAAACGTTAAACCACCTAGGTGGCTTCCGCTTATCGCTTTATGAAGGCAGAGGCTGGTCCGATCCATTGCATGAACCGTTATTAATTAATCGTATGAGCGAAGAGACACTGGATAGTATGTGGAGTGCAATTGAAGATGTGAAACCAGCGCTCGTAAAGTTTTTGGAGCGCAAGAAACAAATGCTTGGCATAGAAGAAATGAAGATGCATGACGTGTCGGCGCCGATGGGTACAACGGTGTCTAGCGAGACACCGTTTAGCACAGCCATTGATCAAATTGAACGTCATTTCAGAAAGCTAAGCCCGATTATGGCCGACTTTGCAAGAGAATCGGCAGAGAAGCGCTGGATCGAGCTGAGGATCGTGATTTCAAAGGAGCTGGAGGGTTTTGTACGAGTTTCCCGATCTCCAATCAAAGCCGTGTGTTCATGACGTATAACGGCACCCCAAGTTCTGTACAAACACTCGCTCATGAACTCGGTCATGCGTATCATCAACGGGCGATGGGAGACATGCCTTACTTCTCGACCAGATATAGCATGAGCGTTGCTGAAACAGCTTCCACATTGGCCGAGCAGCTCGTCGCAGACGCAGCCGTTCAAGAAGCTGCCTCCGAAGAAGAGCGGATCGCTTTGTTGGACACGAAGATCAATCGCTCTGCCGCATTTTTCATGAATATTCATGCTCGCTTCCTCTTTGAAAAGCGCTTCTATGAACGTAGAAAAACCGAGTGGTTGTCAGCAGGCGCACTGAAAGAACTCATGGTAGAAGCGCAAAAAGAAGCATATCATGATCAGCTTTCTGAGTATGATCCGTATTTCTGGGCTTCAAAGATGCACTTCTTTATTACACGTGTGCCATTTTATAACTTCCCGTACACGTTTGGCTATTTGTTTAGCCTCGGCATTCTTGAACATGCGAAATCAGCCGGTTCAGAATTTGAGAGTGCGTATATTGACTTGCTAAAAGATACGGCAAGTATGTCTGTTGAAGACTTGTCGAGAAAGCATTTGAGCAAAGACTTGACCGATAAACAATTTTGGCTCGATGCTGCGCAACCGATCGTAGAAGATATTGAGCAGTTTTTGAAATTGACAGAAGCATAATGACCGACGATTTGCACCCTAAAGCGATGGCTTAGGGTGTTTTTTTAATGGAAGAAACGTTCAGAAACGATTAGCGGATGAGGAGATTGTGGTAAACTAGCGGTAGATTAAATGAAAGGACGATGATTGTTGAGTATACCGATGAAAACGGTGATTGAGCAGATTCGAAAAGAGACTGAACGTCTAGCACAGGCCGAACAAGCTGGAGATCATCGGAACCTAGAAAAACACGCACATACGATTCGGGCTTATTGTGAACTGATTGAAGGTATAGATGATTGGGACAAAAAGGTTTCAGCACCCGTTGTTAAGGAAACAACTGAGGTACAAAGAGCAACGATGCCAACCGTACAATCAACACCACGAAAACAAGAAGAAGGAAGTCTACTCGACTTTTAGGAGGAAGGATTGTTCTACGTGAAACATACATGGATTGCTGTCGGTGCGCTGTTTGCTGCACTCGCTGTTGCAATTGGCGCATTTGGCGCTCACGGCTTGGAAGGGATCGTAAGTAGCAGTATGCTTGAGAACTACGAGACAGGCGTGCAATATCATATGTTCCATGCGTTAGGCATTATCGCCGTCGGTCTGTTTGCAACACATCAAGGGGTGAATGGTAGACTTCAAGCGGCGGCTCTTTTCATGAGCGTAGGGATTGTGATCTTCTCTGGCAGTTTGTACGTCATGGCGCTTACAAACATGACGTGGCTCGGAGCCATTACGCCAATTGGTGGCGTATCTTTTATTGCCGGTTGGGTCTTTCTACTCGTCGCAGCGTTGAAAAGATAAAAAAGGCAGGGGGCATCGAGCCTCCTGCCTTTACTATTAACCAAATATAGCAATGACACCAAAATGAATCAATGCTCCGTAAACAATCGACCAAAGAATGAGGCTAATGGTCATCCAAAGTGTTAGATATGCACGATTTGCCCCAAACGAGCACGCAAGTGCGGCGGTCAAATGACTGCTCAGCAACCCTGTACCAATGATGGCTAATCCTGGTAAGCCAAAGCGATCCCAATATTTTCTTGCTCGCTGCGATTGCTTAGAGAACATGTTTGATTGCTCTTCTTCAATTGCGTATTCTTCCGGCGCGTCTTCAACACTAGGCTCGGCATCTACAATTTCTTCAGCTGCGTCTTCAACGACTTCTGGTTTTGGTTTTTCGCGATTTTTGATCTTTGCTCGAATCTTGTCGATGAGCAAAATGAGCAAAAAGACGGTAAGCCAATTTCCGATGATGGCAGCTGTAATCGTCAATGTCGAACTAATGTCAGAAAAGAAGACAATGCCTACGGGAATCGCCGTCATATATTCCAAAAACGGAACGGCGGCGATAATAAGCACGATGAGAAAATAAATGATGGTATCCAAAACGACAACCCTGCTTTCTTACTTATGTTCCACTCTTCCGAGCAGTAGTGCGATAATAACACCGACGAAAAAGGCGACAATTGATGTGAATGCAGCCGCGAAATCAAGTGGGATGCCTGGGAAGATAATAATCCCTGAACCTGCAACCATTCCGATTACAACTGCGTACGTTCCAACTGGAAAGCGTTGGAGGAAAAAGTGCACGATTTTACTCGTAATAAGCACCCCAACCCCAATCCCGGCAATAAGTGTGATTAGTACAGGGAAATGCAAGTTCGAAAGTGCGTCAATGATCGTGCGATAGTAGCCTGTAATTAAAAGAATAAATGAACCACTAATGCTGGAGGAGCATTGCGGAACTCGCAACCCAACCGGCAAAAAAGATGGCAACATAATCGCCGGTCGTAATGCTCGGTAACATGCTATCTGCTTCCTCGCTATGGACGCCTTGCCACAAACCAAACGCAATAATGATGGCGAAGGATAAAGCGAGAATCACGTAATGTTTTGAGCTAAATGTTTGTTTCATTCGAACGCGCTTTACTAAAAAGGGTAGCACGCCAAGAATTAACCCTAAAAATAAGTAAAACAGCTGTGCTGTATAATGCTCAAAGAGAAAATCAATGAGGTTTGCTATGGAAAATACGGCAATAAAAATACCGATGACAAGTGGTGCAAGGAACAGAATGGACTGTTTCCACTTTCGCGTAGATAATCCGTTAATTGAAGCAATTAATTGCTCGTAGATGCCGAGAACGACGGCGATTGTTCCACTGCTCACTCCGGGCACAACTTCGGTTGTTCCATAATGAAGCCTCGCCATAAGTTATGATAATCAAGCTTGCCCATAAAAGCCCCCTACAATGTACAAACTGTATCTTGCTTCTCAGTTATACCATGTGAAATTTAAAAAATCTATCGATTTGAGACGAGAAAAAGACAGCAGCTAAAAGCCGCTGTCCCGTTACGATTAACAAGAGCATTATTGATTAAAATACTGTGCGTTTAATTCGATGTATTGAGCTTCCTCTTCTGGTACTTCATCATCTGGGTAGATGGCTTCAACCGGGCAGACTGGTTCGCACGCTCCACAATCTATGCAAATATCAGGATCAATGTAGAACATGTCTTTCCCTTCTTCGATACAATCGACAGGGCACACTTCTACACAAGAACCATTTTTTTCCTCTTTGCAAGCAGACGTAATAACAAATGGCATGTCGTCTCTCACCTCCCTATTAGAATCATGATAACGAACGATGATATATCGTTTAAAGGGCTGTCCAAAAATTAATGAGCCAGACCCGACGTTGATCAGTTACTCACATGATTGTATCATATTCCTCCATGAACAGCACACAGGGGAACTTCATGAATTATATTTTTTACCCCCATATCCTTCTTCATACTCTTTTCGTTTACGTAGATGAAAAAGAAGTTGTTGAAGGAGGAAAAAAGATGCAGCATGTTCCTTATGTAATTGAACAGACGGCTAGGGGAGAGCGCTCCTATGATATTTATTCACGGTTGTTGAAAGACCGAATTATTTTTATCGGTACGGAAATCCACGACCAACTCGCCAATTCCGTAGTCGCTCAATTGTTATTTTTAGCGTCAGAAGATGAGAACAAAGACATTCACTTGTATATTCAATCTCCTGGAGGTTCGATCTCGGCAGGGTTTGCGATTATTGATACAATGAATGTAATTAAACCAGAGGTAAACACGCTTTGCACAGGTATGGCGGCATCAATGGGTGCACACATCTTAGCTATGGGGGCAAAGGGAAAAAGGAGAGCCTTACCCAATGCGGAAGTGATGATTCATCAGCCTTCTGGAGGTTCTAAAGGACCTGCAGCTGATATGTTGATTTACGCAGACCGGATTCAAAAACAAAGAGAAGTGATCAAGAAACAACTCGCTGAAAAAACCGGTCAATCAGAAGAGCAAATTGGAAAAGATATTGACCGTGATTATTTTATGAGTGCAAAGGAAGCGTTGAATTACGGAATCATTGACGAAATTTTAACGTAAGGAGGAGACGAGTTGGACGACTGGAACGAAACATACGATGCGCTCATTCGTTATTGTCGCTATTTGAGCAAGGAGGATGGGTACGATCTTGCTCACGATGCGTTTTTAAAAGCCGCCACTTCCTCGAAACGAGAAGTAAACAAAACGTATATGAAAAAAGCCGCTCGCTCTGTGTGGGTCGATCAATGGCGCAAAGCCCAAGAGAAATAGCGAATATTTCAAATGAGAAAATCACCGACCAACGAGACGATCATACACTCATTCTCGTCACTGAGTGGCTTGTGCAACACCTGACAAACAAGCAGTTAGTCGTATTTGTACTGCGCTTTGGCTTTTGCTTAAAAATAAAAGAAATTGCTGACCACTTGAATGTCCCTGAAACGACTATAAAAGCGTTGCTACAGCGGGCTAGAGCACATACGGGGACGTTTCAAGAGCAAGATGAGCACGGCATTCATGTTCCTGTTGGCACGAAAAGAGCAAAGCGCGCCCAACAGCTGGCGTATATGATTAGAACGGGACAATTGCAAGCACTGTCGAGCATCTTTGACTATGAAGACCGAGGCGAACTGCTTTCGGTCTTTTTTATGTGCGTACTTCTTCATGTTGAAATTGCAAAGCATGCAAATGTTCATATACGCCTTTTTCAAGAAGCAGTTGTTCGTGTGTACCTGATTCAACGACTTCTCCGTCTTCCATGACAACAATATGGTCCGCATGTTGAATGGTTGATAACCGGTGCGCAATGACGAGCGCTGTCCGGTGATTGAGCAATCTTGAAAGCCCAGATTGGATCGCTTTCTCAGAAGCTGTGTCTAAAGCTGAAGTTGCCTCATCAAGCAGAATGATCTTAGGGTCTTTCAATATTGCCCGGGCAATACTGATCCTTTGTTTCTGTCCACCTGATAGCTTCACCCCGCGTTCCCCAATCTCTGCTTCATACCCATTTTTAAACTCGGAGATAAACCCGTCAGCATTAGCGATCATCGCTGCTTGTTGAATATCTTTGAATGATCGATCGGGTTGTCCGTAAGCGATGTTTTCGGCGATCGTTCCATTAAAAAGAAAAATGTCTTGGGAGACAACAGCAATTTGTGACCGCAAAGAGGAAATGTCCACATCTTTAATGTTTGTTCCATCAATGATAATATCTCCGTGGTCAGGTGAGTAAAATCGGCTAATGAGCTGAGTGACCGTCGTCTTGCCTGATCCTGAAGCACCTACGAGCGCTGTTGTTTTTCCGCCTTCGAGTGTGAAATTCACATCGTGAACGGCACGCTTCTCATTTGTGTATGAAAAAGACACTTGTCGAAATGTAACTTCTCCGTCGGTAATTTCAAGGCAGGGGCATTTTCTTTGGAAACGATCGCTGGTTTTGTGCTGAGCACTGCTTGGATGCGGTCATAAGCCGCTGCGGCTTGCTGAATCGTGTTCATAAGCCGACTTACCCGACGAATCGGGTTTTGTAGCAATCGCAAGTAAAGTAAAAATGTCGCGATCATCCCGACGGTCATCTCACCTGCCATCGTCTGCCAGGCCCCGACCGCAATAACAATCGCCAAACCTAAATAGTTGATCGCATTCACAAGAGGTCCGAACAGAGAAAAGTTTTTGGCCGCTTGTACATTTGCAGACCGGTTTTGCTCATTGCGTTTCAGAAATTTATTCATCTCAAACCGTTCCGCAGCAAAGGACTTCACAAGTCGGATGCCAGAAAAGGTGTCTTGTAGATGGTTGTTCATCTCTCCGATACTCGCCTGTACTTGCCCGTACGCCTTGCGCATACGCTTTGAGAATTTTCTCGTCACATAAAAGAGTAGGGGGAAGGTGAGCAATACGAACAACGCTAGCTGCCAGTTTACATAGAACATATAAATGCTGATTGCAAAGAAAATGAAGATGTCAGTAATTAAACTTAGTAAGCCAGAAGATAATAATTGTTGCAGCATATTGACGTCGTTCGTCATGCGCGACATTAGGTCACCTGTTCGTGTCCGGTCAAAGTAAGCGACGTCTGATTGTTGAAGGTGTTCATACAAATCATTTCGCAAGTCATAAAGCGCAGATTGTCCGACCCTTGCCATAAAAAAACTGCCGATAAATTGAAATAAAATTAAGAAGGCCGCACCTGCGACGACAGCGAAAAAAACCGAAACGAGTAAAGAAATGGATGCCTCGGGTATGACGACGTCGATCGTATATTGAACCGCTTGGGGAATGAAAAATTCAATCATCGCGACGAGAAAAACGGCTACGATCGCAACGGAGACGAGCTTCCAATGGGGCCTAATTCTACGAATTAAATCTTTGAGCATATGTTTGATCTGCTGTTTTGGTGGCTCTTCACTTTGCGAGTGTCGCTGTGATGAACTTGTGCCCATAGTACACCTCCCAAGCATTAGTATTTACGTTACGTTTATGAAATAAAGACTATCGGATTGATTTTTAGCTGTCAAAAATTGTGTTCTATACGAGTGTTGTTCATTTATTTCCACTCCAAACACTTTAGCACCATCGTCGGTGAAGGGAGACGATGGTGCTAAAGTGTAGCTTTTTGTCGAAAGTGAGCACATCGTTGTCGAAAGAGTGCATATCATTGTCGAAAGTGAGCACCGTCTACGTCGAATTTCTTTTATTCAGACCCCCTGTATGTAAGCAAACGACTTTCTGGAGTCGAACATATAATATGGATGCCCATCCCGTTGTTGATTATCTCTGGCAGCTTCTGTTTTTGCATGATAATGTAACGACTCACCATAATTTGGAAAATAAAAACCCCAAAAGTTTGTTTATGCTACTAACTTTTGGGGTGTAGTCGCCTAGTCGTCCGGTTATCTTGGGCTTTGTGAAGCAATTTGACCACCGCTATATGGATAGGCGTATTCTGGCTGTTCATTAAACACAATATAGTCTAGATAAACCATAAGAAGTAAATAATATTGGCCAGTTTCACTGTCACTTATAATGATGTGATCGCGACCTGCTTCTTCTAGTTGGCCAACAAATACTTGCGTTTGCTGATTGCCACCGCTGCCAAATGTCATGTAGATAGTCACTTCTTTACCAAAGTTCAATCGCAAAATATTTTCAATATACGATTGTTCAATCGGTAGCATGGAGCCTTCAGGGCTCGGAACATTCAATTGAGGCTGTTGCCTCTGTTGTGATGATGCTGGTTGTTGAGGATATTGCGGGTAGTGCCCATACCAAGGATTCATGTACATGTCGTCGACCCCTTTCAAATTGGATGGTTAGTACACTTGTGGACATTCAGAATAAGTAGGGTTGTAAAAGCAGTGTGCTTTAAATTGCCCTGACAACGGCTGCCCAAACCACTCACCTGGGCAAGGAGCGTCAGGCCTAAAAAACCAAAGCGCACGTTCACCAGGATGGAATTGTTCACCGCGTATGAGACGACGAGCGAGTTCAACGTCTTGGTCTCTGGCCCGTTGATAAAAATATGGTTTTTGTACTGCTTCAAAACCTCCAGGAGACTGATAGACCATCTGTTGAATGTTACGGATGTTTGTGAAATCGGAACAGTCATACCGCGTCCGGTTTACCATCACATTGCCGCATTGAGCATGCCGAGCTTCCCTTCGCCTTCCGCCTCTGCGCGTATGAGACGAGCAAGTGTCTGAATGTCCTCTTCTGTTGCAGCAACAACCGCCATAAGCGCACCTCCCAAACATACTTATACAGTCTATGAACCGATGTTCGAATTATGCGTATTCAAAGCAAAAAAGCACTCTCCCTATAGTAGTTAGGAGAGTGCTTCTGTTCTTGCGTTAAGATTTACTACTTACTTCTTCACGTGCAACGACAGCGGCGCTTACCATTTCTTTTAGTGCAGCAATCGTTTCTTCTTCGCTACGGGTCTTCAACCCACAATCTGGATTTACCCAGAATAGGTCAGCCGGTAACACGCTGAGGCGCGGTGAATGACATGGAGCATCTCCTCTTTTGCAGGAACGCGTGGGCTATGGATATCATAAACACCAAGCCCGATGCCTTTATCATACACGTTGTCTTCAAACGTGCTAAGAATGTCACCTTGGCTTCTAGACGTTTCAATGGAGATCACGTCTGCATCCAAGGCTGAAATCGCATCAATGATGTCTTGAAATTCACTATAGCACATGTGCGTATGCACTTGCGTCGTATCTTTTACATAAGAAGAGCTCAGTCTAAAGGCGTGTACCGCCCAGTCAAGGTAGGACTGCCAATCGTCTCGTTTAAGCGGCAACCCTTCACGAAGAGCAGGCTCATCAATTTGGATCATTTCAATACCCGCCTCTTCCAATGCCGCAACTTCTGCGCGAATCGCTTCAGCAATTTGGAAGGCGACTTGGCGCTTCGGTAAGTCGTCTCGTTCAAAAGACCAATTTAAAATGGTAACTGGCCCTGTGAGCATGCCTTTTACCGGTAATTTCGTTAGCGATTGCGCATAGACCGTTTCTTCGACCGTCATTGGCGACTTAAAAGCAACATCTCCATAAATGATTGGAGGTTTTACGCCTCTCGACCCGTATGATTGAACCCATGCGTGCTTCGTAAAGGCAAAACCGTCTAAACGCTCACCGAAAAATTCAACCATGTCGTTTCTTTCAAATTCTCCGTGAACGAGCACATCGAGACCAATGTCTTCTTGGTGTTGAATCCATGTACGGATGTGCGCTTCAATTTGTTCAGTATACGCTTCTTGTGATAAATTTCCCTTCTTTAACTGCGCGCGCAGGCGACGTACTTCTTTTGTTTGTGGGAACGAGCCGATGGTTGTTGTCGGTAAGATCGGTAAATCCCATTTCTCCAATTGTTTTTGGCGACGATCTTCATAAGAGAGTGGTCGCTTCACTTCTTCAAAAGGTGCGGTATCAGGTTGTTCTTTTCTCCAGCCTGTTGCTTCTAAATCTTTGAACAACTGTTCGTTTTCTTGGATGGCGGTACGGTCTCCATCTTCTTTGCTTTCCAACAGCTTTTTGAGCGTAACAACTTCGAGCAATTTCTCATCAGCAAAAGAAAGGGCGCGTTTAAGTGTTGGGTCCAATTCTGTTTCGTTTTTCACCGTAACAGGTGTGTGAAGTAAACTGGCTGAAGGTTGAACCCAAAGCTTGGAATGATCAGCGACGGAGCGTTCCAATTGTTGAAGCAAGGTGAGCTTATCAATGACTTTTGCCTTCCAAATGTTGCGACCATCGATCACGCCGGCGGCAAGCACCTTGTCGCCAGGGAACCCTTTCGTCTCAACAGCGTGTAGGTTTTTGCCTCCATCATGGACAAAGTCGAGGCCAATGCCGGCAACAGGTAATTCGACAATCGTCTCATAAGCATCAACCGCGTCGAAATACGTTTGCAACAAAATATTTAGCTCGGGCACGTCGCTTCTAAGTGTTTCGTATGCTTGTTGAATGAGTGCTAACTCATCTTCAGATACGTCACCCGTGAGAAGGCTCATCGATTTGAACCCATAGTACCCCAACGTCAGCAAGTTCTTTCAGAACTTGACTGTAAAGAGGAGTAAGTTGTTGTAGCCAGTCACCAAATTGTGCAGTTTCGTAATGTTTTGCCAATTTAAGAAAAGAGTATGGACCAACAAGCACAGGCTTTCCTTCAATGCCAAGCTCTTCCTTTGCTTCCTTGTATAAAGCAAGTGGGCGATTATCGGTTAATGAAGGAGTTAAGCCTTCAAGTTCAGGAACGATATAGTGATAGTTTGTGTTGTACCATTTTGTCATTTCACAAGCAGGTACATCTTGGCTACCTCTTGCCATTGAGAAATACGTATCAAGAGGAACTTGACCAGAGATCTTGCCGTAACGTTCAGGAATAAGCCCAAACATGACCGCCATGTCCAGCATATGGTCATAATAAGTAAAGTCACCGACAGGAATGACGTCGATGCCACTTGCTTGTTGCTTTTTCAAATGGTTCAGACGAATGTCCTTCATTTCTTTGTGAAGCTCATCTTCTGTTGTCTGTTTTGCCCAATAAGCTTCTAGCGCTTTTTTCCACTCTCGTTGCTCTCCAATTCTTGGATAACCTAATGTTGAAGTTGTCACAAGATCTGCCTCCTATCCTTGTAAAGAAAATAACAGTACAAACAAATTGAAATTTTCCTTCTATCTTTAGCGTACTGCACTATTAAAAAGAATGAAAGGATATTTTTGTTCAATTTCCTAACAAAAATATCCTTTTTATGGTTGTTTAGTTTTTCGGTGTGAAGAAGAAGTCAATCTCCTCAAGGGGTAAAACGTTTCCAACATAAAACGATCCGAACTCAGCAAATCGTGCAGAAACTTCGTCAAATCTCATTTCATAAACGAGCTTCTTAAACTGAAGGACGTCATGAGCAAAGAGTGTAACTCCCCATTCCCAATCATCAAAGCCGACAGAACCTGTAATGACTTGTTTGACAATGCCAGAATATTGACGGCCAATCATTCCGTGGGAGTACATCATTTGTCCGCGCTCTTTTGCGGGGAGCATGTACCAATTATCATCGCCGTCGCGCTTTTTATCCATTGGATAAAAGCAAATGTGCTCCCATTTAGGTAGAATTGGGAAGACTCGTTCACGAATACTAGGATCTTCTAGGGGATCACCGTCTCCACGGTACATATATTTCCCTAGCTCTACGACCGAAACATAAGAGTACGAGGGTATCGTAAACTCCGAGAAGCGAGTTTGATTAAAGGCATTTTCAATTTCGTTTAGCTCTTTCATCGTCGGACGAAGGAGCATAAACATCAAGTCTGCTTTCTGACCGACAATCGAGTAGACGGCGTAACTGCCTCTTCGCGTTGTTCATTGTCAATCCAGTCTTCGACCATGTCTTTAAACTCGGTAATGATCTGTTGACGTTCATCCTCTGGGAGCCGTTTTAGTGCTGCCCAATCAATGGTTCTAAAATCGTGCAAGCTATACCAACCATCAATCGTTTCTGCTGGTTCGCCCATAGTTGAATGCTCCTTTCTGTTACCATACATGTTCTTCCCAATCATAGCATAAGCAACCGAGCGTTTTAAAATGTAAGCATTCCTTTCACAAAGCCGTCAAAAACGCCTCGACCAGATGGCTAGGTAGAAGCAAGCTCAAGTAGAAAAAACACCGGTGCAAGAAGACAGGCACCGGTGTTTTTAGATTATTTTTTTATAAATTGTTGGATTGCAGCCATGTGTTCTCGTGTTTTGCCAGCGACCGTTTGTGCGGTTACTTCTTGTTCAAGCACGTGAGGTAACGATGATTCAAAACTTTCTTTCATGTTCCGTTTCATCATTCCGTATGCGGTAATGGGGACTTCGGTAAGCTGACGAGCAAAGTCATCAGGGTACCCATCTGGTTCACAAGGTTGATGCGATAGGCTTCTTCAGCGGAAATCGTCCCGCCAAGAGCAAGTTCCATTGCCTTTGTTTGACCGACAAGTCGAGGTAAGAAATAGGAGGCTCCGGCATCTGGAACGAGGCCAATCCGAATGAAGCTAAGTGCAAGTTTGGCTTCTGGTGCTGCGACCCGGAAATCACAGGCTAGCGCAATGCTCAGACCTGCGCCTACTGCGATGCCATTAAGATATGCGATTGTTGGTTTGTTCATTCCTGCGATTGTTAGGATGAGACGGTTATACGTATCACGCAAGCTATGTCCGTAGTTAAAATCATCATGGTTTTCTAAAGGTACGCTTTTTAGGTCTGCACCTGCAGAAAACGAGCCTTCACTTCCTTGAAGGACAATGACGGCTACTTGATGGTCACGGTCAGCTTCCTTAAAAGCAGCAAACAACTCTGCATGCATGTCATTGTTCAGTGCGTTTTTCACGTGAGGGCGGTGAAGCGTAATGGTGGCGATTTTTTCAGCTACTTCATAACGAATCGTGTTTTGTGCAAGAGTCACTAGTAAAACCTCCAGAATTTTCATTGTCTTCTGTAGTCTAACACAAAGTGAATGAATACTCATTCGTTTTGTGACGACAAAGACGCATCGTTAAAACAAAAAAACCTTAACATAGGTCAAGGCTCTAATATCTTGCGATTACGCTTTTCTACGAGTTCTAAGCGATCGTTGAACAGATGTCGTTCTGACTCGGTTAATTGCCCATTTTCTAAAGTAATCCCTCGCTGTTCAAATACGCGTTCGATGCGGCTAATGCTATCGTTCACTGTCATCGGCTTTCCATATAAATCAGAAAGCGAAGCCATCGTTTCCGGACGGATCGTCATCACTTTTTGGTCGGTATACTGTTCGGCTTCATCGTAAAAGTGTTTAATTTGCTCGGCTCGGAGAGAGCCACTGCCTGTAACCGCAATGTAAACTTGTACAGCGATACCGCTTCGTAGACGCCGTTGAGAGATGCCAGCGAATTTTTTGTCGTGGATGCTCAAGTCATAATTTCCCGGGCAATAAGAGCCGACGATTTCCTTTGCTTCAATCTTGCCGGGCGCGTCATCATACATCGCTTCGACGAATTTCCACATTTTGTCATATGTGGCGTCGATCGTTTGACCTTTTTCATCTTTTATAATGAGGGACACATTGAGTACACCTGGATCGAGGTAGACGCTAGGCCGCCTGAGTTGCGAACGATTACGGTATATCCTTTATCTTCAAATCGGGCTTTCGCTCTTTGAATCGTGTGTAATTTGCTGTCTTGAGTGCCGAGCACAATCGTCGGATCATGAACCCACGTATGCAAGATCGGCGGTGAATCCCATATCCCGACAGATTGACAAAACACATCGTCATATGCGAAAGATTGTAACGGATTTTCTTTTTTACCTTCGGTTTCGCGCCGCATCCAGCGCCAATGAGTAGGGTGTTCAATCATCTGTAATCTCCTGTATTATCATTGAAATTCTTTACTCTATTATAGCATAGATCACCGTTTAGACGCCTCGAGAACGGGTATAGAACAGTAATACGTAGAGGAGGATAATTATGAAATCCGGAATGAAACGAATACTCACGATTGCGTTAGTTGTGGTTTTCTTTCAATTCTTCTTTTTAGCAGGATATCAAGCGCTGTTCGCAGAACAAGTGAATTGGGTGTTTTTATCTGTAATGACACTCATTATGTTAGCACTTGTCGGAACGACAGCTCTAACCCACCGACGATTGAAAAGTGAGTGAAGTAGACGATGAAGAAAGCTTTGCAAGCACCTAAGATGAGGGGACGACGGGAGTTGTTTCAGCAAGCCATTTCCCCTGAAGAGCTCTATGAGAACATAGAAATTGTGGAACAAAGTTATGATGAATGTGATGCGAAGCATGTGCGATTTTCTAACGCTTATTTCAAAGGCGTATCTTTTTTTTCCTCGCAGTTTACGCATTCTGAATGGGTCGATTGTGTGTTTGAGAAGTGTGATTTATCCAACGTCGATTTCGCGAACGCGATCTTCCATCGAACAGAATTTATGAATTGCAAAATGTCTGGTGCAACGCTTTCAGATATGGGCATTCAGGATACACGTTTTGTTAATACGCATATGCCGTATGTATCGCTAAGTTTTAGTACATGCAAGCGGGTGCGGTTTGAAGAAGGTTGTGCTCTCTCGAGTGCGGATATTGTTGAAGCTACGTTTCAGTCAGTAGAGCTAGGGGACAGCACGATCGAAGACGTTCAGTTTTCAAACACGAACCTCGGGGGAGTTGACTTCAGTGATTGTCAATTTGAACGATTAACTGTCTCCGAAGGTCAGCTAGCGGGCTGTACTGTATCAGAGACACAAGCGATTGCATTTATTCGTGCCTTCGGGATACATGTGAAAGGATATGAGTAATTCTATGGAGAAAGACAAACGTTTAGCAACCGCAATCGATTTGCGCAATAACAATGAGTTACAAGCTTCTATGAAACAACTGGAACGTTTAGCAAAAGAGTACTCGACCGATGCGAAGGTTCTTTACGAGTGCGCCTCAGGGTACGACCAACTCGGCGAGGAGCGAGCCGCTGCGCCATTTTATGAGCGTTCATTAGAAGGGCAGTTGAATGAGACGGATCGTCGGGGTGCCTATACAGGTCTTGGAAGTACATACCGAACGTTAGGGGAATACGAAAAAGCGAAAGCGGTGCTTGAAAAAGGAATGGATGAATTTCCTGACGACGAAGCGTTAAGAACGTTCCACGCTATTTGTTTATACAATCTTGGAGACAGTGAAAAAGCGGTGGAGCAACTGATTGGCAGTTTATTAAACACGTCAACCGATCCACACATACATATGTATAAAGGCGCGCTTGAGTTTTATCGTCATCGTTTAAATCAAGTATGGGAAGGATAACCCCACATTTGGTATACTAAGGAAAAACAGCAGGAAGGCTGAAAATCCGATGACTGGAAATGAAAGATTAAAAGAAGAGAAAGTGTTTAAAGATCCTGTTCATCGATACATACACGTTCGTGACCAACTCGTTTGGGATCTCATTGGCACAAAGGAGTTTCAACGACTGCGCCGGATTCGACAGCTCGGTACGACATTTTTAACTTTTCATGGCGCGGAACATACGAGGTTTAACCATTCGCTCGGTGTCTACGAAATTATGCGCCGGATGATTGATGTGTTTCACGGACGCAAGCACTGGGATGAAGAAAACCGCTTACTTTGCCTATCCGCGGCACTGTTGCATGACATCGGGCATGGACCCTTCTCTCACTCGTTCGAAAAGGTATTTAAGACCGATCATGAAGAATGGACAAGAGCGATCATTCTCGGAGAAACAGAAGTAAATCGCGTTTTACAACGCATGGGAGAAGACTTCCCAAAAGAAGTAGCCGATGTGATTGAGAAGACGCATCCAAACAAACTCGTTGTGAGCATGATATCCAGTCAGATTGACGCCGATCGGATGGATTATTTGCAAAGAGACGCATTTTATACGGGGGTTAGCTACGGCCATTTTGATATGGAGCGAATTCTGAGGGTGATGCGGCTACAGAAGATCAAGTTGTGATCAAAAGTACAGGTATGCACGCTGTAGAAGACTATATTATGAGTCGCTATCAGATGTATTGGCAAGTCTACTTTCATCCCGTCACCCGTTCGGCTGAAGTGATTTTGAACAAGATATTGCGCAGGGTGAAAGTGCTTTATGATGATGGGTATGATTTTAAACAACAACCTTATCATTTTATACCGTTCTTCTTAAATGACGTCCAAATTCACGACTATTTGCAATTGGACGAGTCTGTCATCTATTACTACTTTCAGATGTGGGAAAACGAATCAGATCATATTCTTTCTGATTTGTGCGGTCGTTTTTTACACCGTCGCCTGTTTCAATATGTCGAGTTCGATCAATCGTTTATCCTTCATGATTGGCCCAAACTCCAAGAGAAGTTTCGACAAATTGGCATTGACCCTGACTATTATTTGGTGATAGATTTTTCATCGGACTTGCCTTACGATTTTTATCGACCTGGAGAAGAGGAAGAGCGGATGCCGATTCACTTGTTAATGGGGGATAAGAAATTACGTGAGCTATCACGTGAATCAGATGTGGTTGAGGCTATATCGGGTAAGAAAAGAACGGATCATAAGCTATATTATCCGGCTGATTTGTTGGACCAGCCTGAATTTGAAGAGGAAAAGCGCGAGATTCTAACAATGTTGCGTGTTTGAGGAGGGATTCATCGTGTTGACAGAACATGTCAATATTATGAAACTGTTGGATATGGCAGAGGAAATTGTGGGGAGAAAGAAGTTCCAGAAAGTTGTCTATATCGGGAAACAGCTAGGCATGCCTTTTCAAGAGAAGTATGGGTTTCATATGTACGGACCTTATTCTGAAGAATTGAGCGTGCGATTGGATGAGCTCAAGCAGTTCGGTTTCGTGTCGGAAGTAAAGGAAGAGAAGGCGGGCTATAGCCAATATCGGTACAAGCTGGCAGAGCGGGAACATCCTTCGTACGCACGTCTTCGTCTTTCAAAGGAAAACAGGAGAAGTCTGTCATTGACGAGATGAATGCTTGTTCGTCGAAATTCCTAGAGTTGACGGCGACGATTCTCTATTTACAACCTGCAGAGCGAGACAGTGTCATTGCCCGTGTACATAAGCTTAAGAAAACGCAAAACTACAGCGAAGAGGATATGAGAGAAGCCTTCCTTTGCATTGAACGCTGGCGCACACTTCTTAAACGCACCTAAGTCGCACGACTGTTTAGACAGCGTCTGCTTGTGATACACTGGGTAGAATAAGGAGTGAACGTACATGGACCTTTTTAATAAAAACATGAACAAGAAACAAGGATCTGGTTTTAATATACTCAGCGGCGATTCGACGGATGGTCATGGTGGCTACGGAGTAGGCGCGCTTAGCCTCGATAATTTAACTCCGGTCATTATTGATCCGATCGATGAGCGTGTTTTTATTGATATGGGCGCCATTCACGCCCGTTCAGAAATTGAAAAGAAAGTAAAGCTTGTCGAAAGCCTCGAGGAGCTAAATGACCCGAAACTGTACTGGATGATTTGGGTGACAACCGCTCTTACCGAAGCCGGAGAGCCGAAGTACAGCGGGATTGGCGCATGTCACTATTACCGTGAAGAAGAAGCCCCAGCAGGAAGCCGATTTAAACGAGCCTATAAAAGCATGCCAGAACATGTGAACAACATGGACAAAGCATTAAAAGGCCGAATCATCGTTGACCAAATGGACGAAAAGAGTTTGTACATGCTGAGGGAATACTTGAAAGGCTTCAGCGAACAGTATTGGAACAACTCAGATGAAAAACTGCACGAAGCTTTAAACGGTGCATAGTTTTGACTGATTTGTGAACAAGAATTCGAACTGGTTGAGATTTTGCAAGATCATGTGTACGCTAATGTATAGACCTTGTTATAAGGCTAAGACGCGAAATTGCGCAGGGAAGCGATTCCTTGCGCATTTTCGTGTCTTTTTTTATTCGGCGGGTACCATTTGCAAATGTTGACTCGTTTCTTGATAAATGGCGGCGTCCGTCGTGGTGGCATGGTAAGTTCCTTCCACCCAATCATGGAGCTGATCATCGTAATGGTCACTTCGAACGTGCCCCGATTGTCCAGGTCCAACGATATGATAGCTTTCGCTCAAGTCTTGAATATCCATCACTCCTCGCCAACCGGCTCCGTGATTTGTGTTCCCAGTCTCATCATTGTATCCCGCTGCCATGACCGTAATCCGACTTCCATCCACCGGTTCTGGTGTCGGGTTAAACAAAAGGTCTAGCGGTTGCATGGCCCCAAGCGGGTGACCGAACGTCACTTGGTGGTAGTCGCCCCACTGCCACTCGTCAGGGTCGCCTCCTTGCATGTCTTCGGCGCGATCAACAGCGTCTTGCAACGCACCTGTTAACAGCCCTCCAGTCCACCACTGTTCGTTACCCACGGCCCGGCATCGCCAGAAGCGGCATTTCTAAGTAATTCATCAACAATGTTGGCCCGTCCCTCAAACAAATCGAGCATTTCCTCTGGAATCCGATCTGCAAATAGGCGATCAGGATTTCTTGGAACCATAAGTGAAACACGAGCGCACCACCTTCTTCTCGAGCATCTTCCAAGTTCCATTCACGCAAAACATCTAACGCTTCTATATCGATGTTTCGAAGCGAGCTTTCATCGATATGCTCAAAAAAGATGGGTAGAAACTCTTTAGCGTGCAAATTCGTCACGTTCATCTGCATTTGTTGCATGTCTTCGGATGTGAAATCGTTCCCCTCTTCTAGCATCGCAAGGATCTGCTCATGGCGATACGGTTGCGCCCACGTGTGAGAGATGTGGTACGGGTAGTCGGCATCATCAATTTGATTATTCGCTGTGGATATCATTCCAGACTCTGGGTTGTATAGCGTTGGCAGCTCGTCCCACGGTATAAATGAATCCCAATCATGTTCACCTGTCCAACCTTCAACAGGAAGAAGGGCGTCGCTGTTTTCGCGAATCGGAATGCGTCCGTTCGCTCGGTAGCCGATATTTCCATCTTTATCAGCATACACAAAGTTTTGTGCAGGAGCATGGAACTCTTCCAACGCATCGGTAAACTCTTCCCAATTTCCTGCGCGGTTAAGGTCCATCACCGCTTCGAGTTCTGTCGAGGCATCAAGCGCTGTCCAGCGAAGCGCCAACGCCATGTCGTCGGTTTGTTCACCCGTATACTCAGAGATTAACGGACCGTGGCGCGTGACGACGACTTCGTGAGACACCGGCTCATCATAACCGTCTACGAGAATGGTTTCTTCAATAATGTCGGCATTGTACCATTCGTCTTCATAAAGGAATTGTGTTGGGTCTTCTGGGTGTCGTTGCTCGATGTACAGCTCTTGTACGTCTGGTCCGACGTTGGTTACGCCCCAAGCAATCTCGTCGTTGTGTCCTAATATTATGCCGGGTACGCCTGCGAAAATGACGCCGGTAACGTTCACATCTGGGGAGGAGAGGTGGGTCTCATACCAGATGGAAGGTGTGGCAAGGCCTAAGTGCGGGTCGTCGGCGAGCAGTGGCATGCCGCTTTCGGTGTGATCACCTGAGACGACCCAGTTGTTACTGCCGTTAAATGGTTCGGGCTGGTACGCCCCGACGTTTGCAAACGCGCGCTCAATATCAATGTCGGTTTCTTTTGCTATGTCTAAAATGACAGGCCCATCTTCAGGGTAGACGGGCATCAAGTCTAGCGCTTCCTCGTCGGTCACATTGTTTGCAAGCCAATAACGAAAGGCTTGACCTTGCCACGTACCGCCAAGGTCATAGGCCATGAACTTGCCGATCGTGAGGGAGTCGATGGCGGTCCAAGCCGTCGGTGTATAGCCGAGTAGGCGAAATTCAATCGGAATGTCGCCGGAGTCTGTCATATGGGCGATATAATCGTTCACCCCATCAGCATAGGCGTGTAAGGCAACGAGCGCTTCATCAGAGTACAGTTCGTAGGAGTCGTGAGCTGCTCTACGTAAACCGAACGTGCGAAAATACTTGTCTGTATCGAGCGCGCTTTCCCCAATCACTTCGCTTAATTCTCCGGATGCCTGACGGCGACTCAAGTCCATTTGGAACATACGATCTTGGGCTGTGACAAACCCTTGCGCATAATAGAGATCATAGTCACTTGTCGCCTCAATATGGGGCACCCCGAAATCATCACGATACACGTCCACCTCGCTCTCGAGCCCTGCAGCTTCATAGACGCCTTCGGTTTGCGGAAGCCCGGCTCCGAGTTGTACCCACCCCCAAGTGAGTGCGCCAATAACGAGCACGAACAGTGCAGCAATGATGCCGAAAAAAATCGTCCATCGTCTTCTTTTACGTTTCGACTTGCTTGTATGTACGGGTGTGTCTGCTGTTGATGGCATAAAAAAAGCCCCTGTTCTCTATAAGAAGATCTGTACATATATTCGCTCCTCAAGCGCTATGTTCCTGCTTAAAAGGATAGCGCTTTCAAAGCGAGTCAGGGGGTGCTGGAGGGCGGGGGTAGGGGTTGAGAACGGGCTAGGTGGAAAGAACTTAGCATTATCTAATATGCACATTGGTTGCTTTCCACTGCAGAAGGATGGTTGTACTCCAGAGCACAAGGCAACATCGGCGGCGAACTCCTGCTCCTGGCTAGAGGTCACTGAAAAAGGGAATTTAAAAATCATATAAAAGTGTTTCGTTTGATATAAAGAAGAAAATTCCATCATAGATAGGGTCTATGATGGAATTTTCTTCATTTAAGAACAATTTTCAGCAGAAATCCCCACATAGAAAGGCGATATTCCCACATAGATCTAAACAATAGAATACGTCGAGTTAACGAGTCACTTAAGAAGAGACACGTTAATTTTTCAGCTCTTTCCCTGGCTACGGTGTGTGGGAAAAGTCCAAATGCCCCATATATTCATATTTGTGACACTTGAGAAAGAAAAATCATGATTTTAAATGTGAATGCGCACATAAACGGTGTCAACTGTCACAAATCGAGCGATTTGTGACAGTTGCGTGCCGAAAGTGCCCGGTTTGAAGGCTGGATTGTCACATACGTGACCGGCCGTCACATGCTTGTGCCAGGTGGTGAGCCTCGGTTACGACTTTTTACCCTTCGGCAAACGTTTCTCGTGTTGCCCGCAACCCCTGCAGTGACGAACAACGTTCGGGAACGAAGTTGTTGAAGTAAGAGGCGATGAACTTCAACAGAAAATAGGTAGACGTTTGCCGGTAAAGACCGACCTCCATCATACGATTAGTGAAATTCTTAACTTCAACTTATCTAGATCATTTTTCACTGTCTTCAGCACCAACGGTGCTGATGGATGTTTTTGGTAATTTCTAGGAGAGTGGTGATCTAGACCACGCCCAAAATGGTCTAGATCACTCGATCACACCGCCGCTCACCTGACATTAGCTAACCGTATGAACGTTCGCTTTTCTAGACCGAGCTTTTAACCTATTTTATTCTTATAACCTTTAAGAGCTAGCAAAGATCGGCACCTTTGGTGCCGAAGACAAATTGAAAGAGGCGTCAGCATGAACCATGCCGACGTCTCGTGAAGCTATACCATCAAGATCTATTGCAACGTCTATCAATCACCAAACGCCGATTGTATCCAACAACGCTTGCCGAACAGAGTCTGAGTGAACCCGAATGATTTTGTCTAACAATCTCTCTACTCTTTCGATTTCTTGATTTCACCTGGTCGTTACTCCATTTCTAGCTCGTCACTTGTAAACCAACGTTTGAGTTTGTCCATGAGTTTATCTTTTTCTTTTCGGACTTCTTCTTTTGCTTCTTCCGCATCCAACACATCGTCTTCAATGTACTCTGTGCAAGACTGATCTGGTGCAGTTTTGTTCATGAAGGCTACGGTATAGGATGGACCGCAAGCTTCGTCGCCGAGCAGACCGGTTTCGAGGTCAATGTCGACGTTTTCGACGCCTCGGGGCAATTGAAAGTCTTGCTTTAGTTCGCCATCGAGACTTGCTTCTAATGATTGGACCCAAATGCGTTTAGCGATTTGCCCGTAACGTTTATGGTCGAGCGGCGTATTGTCATCAAAGCCGACCCAGACGCCGGTGACGAGATTCGGCGTGTAGCCGATCATCCAATTATCGTTCGGTGTACTGCCGCTTTTTCCTGCTGCAGGGCGCTGTAGCAAGTGAGAAATAGAATGCCCTGTTACGGAAGTATAATCGTTCATTTGCGGGTTAAAGATTTGCTTCATCATGCTCGTCATCATGTAAGCGTACCGTTCGTCATAAACTTGTTCGCGCTCGGGTTCGGTCTCTAGCAACACATTTCCACTTGCATCTTCTACACGTTCAATGAGGCGAGGGGTTACGCGTGCGCCGCCGTTCGCGAATGGACTATAAGCATTGGTGATCTCCATGATGCCGACATCTGATGCACCGAGCGCAAGGGACATATTCGGAGCGAGCGGGCTTTGTATGCCTGCTGTCTCGGCAGCTTCAATGAGCGACTCAGGTTCTTGTAGAACGTGCGTTTTTACAGCGTATATGTTGTCGGAGTATGCAAGTGCTTGCGCGAGTGTAATAAAGTCATTCGCATAGATTTCACCATAGTTCCCCGGCTCGTAACGTTCTTCGCCATCGGGATGAGGAAACGACGTCGGTTCACTTCGCAACATCGTCGCTGGTGTGAAACCGTTGGACAACGCTGCATAATATAAGAATGGCTTAAAGGTGGATCCTGGTGCGCGTCTTGCATCATATGCACGATTGTACGGGCTCGTTTCGTAATCTGTACCGCCAACCATCGCTTTTACATCACCGGTTTCAGGGTCAATGCTCACGACTGCGGTTTGCAAAGGCTCATCGTCAGGCATTTCTAAGTCCACGTAAGTTTCAGCGGCGTTTTGAATGGTTGTGTCGAGCGTCGTATAAATGTTCAGTCCACCAGCTTCAACAATCCCTGGATCCAAATCATAACGTTCGATTAACTCCCGCTCCACTACATCTTGAAAGTAAGGGGCGACTGTATCTTGTTCTTGTGTCGCTTCTGCATATTCAATCGGAGTATTGATTGCTTGTTCGTACGCTTCTACAGAAATGTACCCTTCATCTTTCATCGCGCCGAGAATCAATTCTTGACGGTCTTTTGCACGTTCTGGGTGGTTGTATGGCGAATAGTACGAAGGGCCACGTGGCAAGCCAGCAAGAAGCGCTGCTTGTTCCAAGGTCAACTCTGCAGCAGGTACGTCAAAATACTGCTCGGCCGCCCTTTCAATGCCATAAGCGCCGTGACCGAAGTTGATCGTGTTCACATAGCCTTCCAAAATGTCTTCTTTTGAGACATGCCACTCTAAGCGTAAGGCGTATAACGCTTCGCGTGCTTTTCGATCCCACGTTTTGTCGTGGTTTAGAAAAAGGTTACGGGCATATTGTTGCGTAATTGTACTTGCTCCTTGCGAGCGGGACATCGTTTGCACATTTTTTAAAACGGCCGCGCCAATTCGCATATAATCGAATCCGTGATGGTCATAAAACTTGCGGTCTTCAACGGCTACAAAGGCATCCAACACATAGGGCGATACGTCTTCGATGTCTGCCCAATTTCTTTGATGACCTTGTCTCGTCTCATTAATGACCTCATCATTGGCATCATAAATGAACGTTGACTGCGACACTTGTAGGGGCGGGGGCCCTAAAAAGAAGGTGTACAAGAAAACTAATAAAAGTCCTGATGCCCCAACAATTGCAGAGATCATTGCAGTACGAAAGAACAATTTGAATAGAAAACGGCGTCGTCTCTTTCTCTGACTGCGTCTTGTTGCAATCTGCACGACCAGCACCTCTTTTGATATAATAATAGATGCTAATCAGTGTCGGTATTTGAAGCGAATATTAAACATTAGGAGAGGATTTTTTTGGAAAAATGGACGACCATTTCACGAGAGAATCTCCATATTGCACCACGATTTGGTAATGTTGTGAAAGAGCACGTTAAAATGTCGAATGGTTTCGAAATAAAAGAATACATCATGAATGAATACCTGACTGGGTAAATGCAGTTGTGATCACAAAGGATAACCGCGTCGTACTCGTCAACCAGTACCGTCATGCAGGACGACGAGCGTTTTTTGAGGTGCCTGCAGGGATGAAAGAAGCGGGAGAAACGAATGAAGAGGCGGTCGCTCGGGAAGTGAAAGAGGAAACAGGATATACGTCTACGAAAGCGCCGGTTTACCTTGGCAGTTATTATACAAATCCTGCTGTGGCGACAAACCAAGTCCACTCCTACTTAATGACGGATGCGACAGAAGGCGAGAGGCAATTGAACGAAGGCGAAGTATTGGATGTGCACGTGTTGTCGTGGGAAGAAGTAGAGCAGCTCGGCCTCACACAAATGTTTTCCGTCCTTGCGCTTATGCTTGCCAAACAAAAATGGGAAGCTCTCTAGTCGTAGAGCTCCCATGATGTCTTAAGTGAAGAGATGAGATAATCACTCACTTCTTCAATATCAAGATGGTCGGTGCGAAACTTGGAATTATGATCGGCATAAATGCCTTGACGTTTATGAAATAGCTCTTCAATTTCTTCAATGGATCGTCCTTGGAGGACGGGGCGACTTGCGACTAATAAACTGAGTCGCTCTTTCCACGCATCCCACGAAAGATCTAAAAATAAAACGATGCAGTTCTTAAGACAGTGGTCCCGAATGTCTGGGTTCATAAACGCTCCACCACCGACGGAGATGATCTTTAGCGGCTGTGTGCTCAAACGAGTAATCATTTCTTTCTCTTTTGCTCGAAACGTCTCTTCTCCGTGCACGCGAAAGATTTCGGTTACTGGCATTCCGTATTCTTTTTCAATTTCTTCGTCAATATCAATAAAGTCGCGGTATAACTTCTTTGCAACCCGTTCTCCAATCGTCGTTTTTCCTGACCCCATAAAGCCAATAAAAACGATGCTTTTTTCTCGATATGACCGTGGTTTTTGACTCATCGCTTTTCGCTACCCTTCTTAGAAATTCGCTATTGTTTATTGTACCAAATGACAGCTCTCCACTGGTGCTTTTTTCGGAATCATTTCATAATATTGATTGACATGTATACTAGTATGCGCTTACAATTTTCTTAATTCAAACGCAAGAAGGTGAATTATGACAGATCTAACCTTTCCAAGGAAAACGCTAGGTACAGAAATTTACCGTTATTTGTATAACGAAGTCATTACATTGAAGTATAAACCCGGGCAAATGATTTCAGAAAATGAACTTGCGCAAGTACTCGGTGTGAGTCGGACACCGATACGCGAAGCCATTCGTTTGCTCTCATCTGAAGGGTTTTTACGCGTCATCCCTCAAAAAGGAATCCAGGTGGAATACATTTCTTTTTCGAAAGTTAAAGAAGCCTACCAAGTTCGGGAAAGTTTGGAGCGGACCGCATTTCGGCAAGTCGCGGAAACTTGGAATCCAAACACAGACGAGACAAAACGCCATAAACAAGCGGTACTTGAAGTGATTGAAAAGCAACGTGAATCCGCGTCTACTGGAGATCTTGAGCAATTTTATCATTATGATGAAGTGTATCATGACAAGATTCTAGAAATCTCCGGAAATGAAACATTAAGTGCATACGTAAGACAAGTTCGTGGGCATGTGAATCGCATGCGTTACCTTGAGTTTTATGAGACTCAAGAAACGGACCGTATTATTGAAGATCATGAAAAGATGTTTCAGTTTATTGAAGAAAATCAAGTTGAATCGTTAGATAAAAAGCTGACCGATCATCTTGATAAAATTTGGTCTTACTATGATTACATTTTCGAGAAATATCCGGAGTACTTTGCAGGGCGACGATAACGGGTGTTTTTTATCGTCGTTTGCAACGACGCCTCAACTTGTATACTAGTATCACAAAGGAGCGAACGTTATGAAGAGAATTGCCGTTTTAGGGATGAATCATGGGTATACCTTTGCAAAAGATTTGCAAGAAATGGACAATGGCCTGCTCGTTGCTGTGGCAGGTAGGGGAGAAACGGATAAACGAAGAGCAAAAGAATTAGGTGTTCCGCTGTATGAAAATTACGAAGAGCTTATGGATTCAGAAGAGATCGACGGAGTCATCATTGCACTACCAAACCGTTTACACAAACAAGCAGTTCAACTAGCTGCTGACAAAGGCATCGTGCCACTTGTTGAGAAGCCGATTGCAACCGATGCTGAAGAAGCGATGGAAATGATTGCATATTGTGCGGCGAAAGAAGTGCCGTTACTCATCGGTCATCATCGTCGTCATTCGGCAAAGATGCAACAGTTAAAAACGATTATTAAGTCTGGAGTCATTGGTGAGCTCGTTGGCGGCAATTTACTTTTTGTACTAGCCAAAGACCGTCCGTATTTCCAAGAAGAATGGCGTGTCACTAAAGGAGGCGGCCCCTTACTCATAAACGGCATACATGATATTGATAACTTAAGATACGCCACCGGTCTTACAATTGAAGCGGTTTACGCGGTGACTCGTAATCTCGGTCGAGGTCATCAAGTTGAAGATACGGCTTCAATGATATTAGAGACTTCAAATGGTGCAACGTTTAATTATTTTATTTCCGATGGAACACCGGCCCATGGTCGTATGAATTTACGGCAAAGGAAAATCCAAAGTATACCTTTTATGAGGAAGATTGTTATCACTTTTTTGGCACTCGTGGAGCATTGCTTTCCCGAGTATGCGCGTGTTTACGTACGAGGAAGACACGTATGGTTGGGAATACCCTTTAAGCGAAGCGAGTGAACAGCCGATGGATAATGATCCAATGCAAGCAGAATTAGCACACTTTATTCGTGTCATTGAAGGTGAGGAAGAACCGCTCGTTACCGGTGAAGAAGGCATGCAAACGTTGAAGGTGCTCGAGGCCATTCAAACGAGTGTAAAGGAAAAACGCAGAGTGGTCATCTAATCATCTATGGAATGGGCATGAGGGAGTGACTGATATGAAGGTTGCAACAAAGATTATGAGCGTGATGCTATTGTTTCTTGTTTCTGGCTGTGCGTCTGTTGCCGAGTCAGACGATGAACCAAAATTAATGAGAATTGGGAATGCAACACCTGATGATCGTTCCTTAAGTCAAGCGATGTTTGCTTTTGCAGATCAAGTAGAAGAAGAAACGAACGGATCGATAAAGGTGGATGTGTTCACGAACAGTCAGCTTG
The DNA here is from genome assembly GCF_000698105.1 of Geomicrobium sp. JCM 19037. Taxonomy (NCBI): domain Bacteria; kingdom Bacillati; phylum Bacillota; class Bacilli; order Caryophanales; genus Geomicrobium; species Geomicrobium sp. JCM 19037. The sequence goes on from NZ_BAWZ01000010.1 coordinate 50,836, forward strand.
GTGGAGACCGGGAGTTGCTTGAAGGTATGCAATTAAATACAGTCCAAGGGGCGACCATATCCACCGGTCCAATTGCCCAATTCTCAGATTCATTTCATGTGTTTGATTTGCCATTTTTGTTTGCAGAGGAAGAAAGCGCTTACCGAGTGTTGGATAGTGAAATCGGTGAAAATGTACTTGCTGAGTTAGAACAAGAGAACATTATTGGCCTCAATTTTTGGGAGAACGGGTTTCGAATGCTTAGTAACAACGTTCGAGAAGTTGAGACGCTTGAAGACATTCGCGGGTTAGATATTCGGACGTTGGAAAACCGCATTCATATGCAAATATGGACGGAGCTCGGGGCAAACCCGGTACCGATTAATTATGGTGAACTGTATATTGCTATGGAACAAGGACGGTAAACGGACAGGAAAATCCGGTTGGAAACGTCGTAAATAGCCACTTCTATGAAGTGCAGAATTTTTTAACGGAAACGAATCACATCTATAACGCAAGCCCGTTTATGGTGAGCAAGCCGTTTTGGGATTCACTAACAGATGAGGAACGAGACATCATCGCCAATGCTTCTGAAGAAATCATGCACGAGCAGCGAGAGGCGAATCAGCAAGAGGCAGCGGACGGTATAGAGTTTGTTAAAGATCAAGGAATGACGGTTACGGAATTAAGTGATGACGAATTTGAACGATTAAGAGATGCCGTCGATCCAGTGTATGAACGTTTTCGTGAAACTTATGGCGGCGAAGTACTAGACGCATAATGGACGCAGCTGAGCAACTAGAGGAGGGCGCATAAAGTGAATGTGATTCGTTGGCTCGACCGCTATTTTGAAGAAAGCCTAATGGTCATCATATTTACAGTGATGGTCGCTTCCATATCTGCACAAGTGTTCATGCGTTTCGTGTTTGAGTCCTCGTTTGGTTGGTCAGAAGAATTGGCTCGTTATTGTTTTATTTGGATGATCTTTCTCGGAGTAAGTTATGCCGTGAAAAAGCAACGGCACATTCGGTAGACGCCCTTCTCCTCGTCTTAAAAGAACGAGCGGGTGTGTATTTGAACATTTTCACGAATGTCATCTTTCTAGGATTTGCCCTCTTCCTTCTCGTATATGGAGGCAGAATTGTTTCAATAATTTTTGATTTTGGACAGTTGTCTCCGGCTTTAGAGGTAGAAATGGGTTGGGTGTATTTAGCTGTTCCTGTTGGAATGGCCTTGACTGCAATTCGAATCGTGCAACAGCTCATCGCGCAAATTAAGTACCTCCTCGGTAAAGGTGAGCAAGATACCGATTCCAACGGCTCATTTTCAGCGAATGAAGAGGATGCGATGAAAGGAGGCAGCCATTCATGACCGCTGTTGTCCTATTTGTTAGTTTTTTCGTGCTTATTTTACTTAGTGTACCGATTGGGGTAGCGCTCGGTGTGTCCTCGCTCTTTGCTCTCCTGTTCGCAGGAACGATGCCGCTCGACTTTTTAGCTCAGAATATGGTCACATCGGTAGACTCCTTTCCCATTATGGCCGTACCCTTTTTTATTCTTGCTGGTGAAATTATGGGCAAGGGCGGTCTATCAAAACGATTATTTGCAGTTGCAGAATCGGTAGTGGGAAATCGTACCGGTGGGTTTGCAATGGCAACGATTATTACATGTTTGCTCTTTTCTGCGATTTCTGGTTCTGGACCGGCGACAGTCGCCGCTATCGGGGGAATGATGATCCCCGCTATGGTTCAGATGGGGTATGACAAACGCTTTACGACCGCACTCGTTGCAGCGGCAGGTGCACTCGGTGTCATTTTGCCTCCGAGTATTCCCATGATTGTTTATGGGGTCACTGCAGGTGCTTCGGTCGGTGACTTGTTTATTGCTGGTATTATTCCTGGAATTCTCGTCACCATCTCACTCATGCTGTATGCCTATATTTATGCCAAGCGTAAAGGATACAAAGGAAATGGCGAGCCATTCTCATTCAAAAAATTTGGAGCTGCTTTATGGGATGCGAAGTGGGCATTGCTCGTCCCGATTATTATACTCGGCGGGATTTATAGCGGTTATTTTACACCGACGGAGGCGGCGGCTGTCGCGGTCATTTACGGACTGATTGCAGGGGTCATTCTTTACAGAGAACTAAAAATAAAAGATTTGTATGCCATTTTGCGAAATTCAGCACTTACGACGGCTTCAATCTTATTCATTATCGGTGCAGCTACAGTATTTGGAACGATTATGACGATTGAACATATTCCGAGTCAGATTGCTAACGCGATGCTGTCAATAACAGAAAACCCAATTTTGCTCATTCTCATTATTACTGTTTTGCTCTTGATTGTTGGCTGTTTTATGGATACGACCGCTGCAATTATCATTTTTACACCATTGTTGTTACCGGTTGGAATGGAACTTGGTTATGATCCGATTCACTTCGGTATGATCATCATTTTAAACTTAGCTATCGGATTTATTACGCCGCCAATTGGCGTGAATCTCTTCGTAGCTTCAGGCATTTCGGGTGTATCGATCGTGTCACTGTCTAAAGCAGTTTTGCCGTTTATCGGCGTCATATTACTCACGTTATTTATCGTAATTTTCGTTCCGGAAATATCACTCTTCTTACTAGGAAGTGACTAAAGGGGTCGATCCAATGAGAGAAGCACAAATCATCACGATCCAACTTGATGAAAACCAGACAATCTTTGAATTGAGTCATTGTTTGTCACGGTACAAATCCGAAGTGTTTGTCAAGAAGCGCGTCGGTGGCGCCCTGTACGATGTAAACCTGAAAAGTGTGCTTGGGCTAATTAACTTGCAATTGAAAAACGATGACGTTGTCACTGTATACGCCGTAGGTCATGACAGTCGAGAGGCGGTCGAGGCGGCCGTAGACTTTCTATCATAAGAGGGGAGTGGCTCAAATGAGCTATCAATATTCACTTGCACATCTCACCGCATTGGATTTAGCACCACCTGAGTTGACGTATACAGCTGCACGAGCGGGTTACGATTTCGTTAGTATTCGTCCGATTTATATGGGGCTGCCAAATGAACCGAATTACGATCTAGCAAATAAAAAGGAAATGTTTAGAGATACGAGAAAAGCTTTGCAGGAGACAGGTCTTGGGCTTCTTGATATTGAACTTGCCAAAATTAGCGACGGTACAGATCCAAAAAAAATATGAACCCGCTTTCCATGTGGCGGCTGAACTTGGAGCCAAGCATGTATTGAGTAGCATTTGGACAGATGATTTGGCTTTTGCGAAGGAGAGTTTTGCACATCTGTGTGATTTAGCAAAACCGTACGGGTTGACGGTGGAGCTTGAGTTCGTACCGATTGCTTCTGTATCAACGTTACAAGGGGCTGTCGATGTACTCGAAGCGACAGAGCGAGAGAATGCAGCTTATGATCGATGCCCATCATTTCCACCGATCCAAAGACCGAGTTGAAGACTTAGACCGGGTGCCAAAAGAATGGTTCAGATATTTTCACCTATGTGATGCGATTGGTGACATCCCAACAGATCGGGATGAGATGACGAGAATTGTACGTGAAGAGCGATTGTATATTGGTGAGGGCGGCACGAACGTCAGGCAAGTTCTTGAACGAATTCCAAAGATTCCAATGTCGCTAGAAATGCCACACCGTAAACGAACCGAAGAGCTCGGGCATGAGGAGTTCGTTCGAAGATGTTTGCAGTCAGCAAAAACATTCATGGCGTCAATTGAAGCGGCAACCGCTCATCATAAATAAAGCGTTTTCAAATTGACACGCCGACCGTCCCGTTTTACAATAAAAGTACCATCAAATGAAATTGTGTTCTATTAAACGGAACTATTGTAAAGGGGCGGTTCTCAATTGGAAAAGAAAGATTCGTTACGTACAGTGCAACGTGCACTGGATATACTTGATTGTTTTTCAATGCAAAAACAAGAACTTACGCTCACTGAAATTTCTAAAATGATTGATTTGGCTAAATCAACGACGACACGGATGTTGTCGACGCTTGAAGCGAACGGTCTCATCGTTAAAAACGAAAGCACGATGAAATACAAGCTAGGTCATAAATTGTATTACATGGGCTCGGTTGCCGCGAAATCGTTTGATATTAAAGAAGTTGCTAAACCGGTCATGTCGAAACTGCGTGAAGAAACGTCAGAAACGGTAAACCTCTATACGATTGTGAACGATAAGCGAATTTGTATTGAGCAGTTCGAAGGACTTCGCCCGCTGCGCCATCTCGTATCATTAGGCCAGCCATTGCCTCTTTTTGCAGGTGCTGGGGGAAAGGTGCTGCTTGCGCACCAAAGTGAGTCGTTCCAAGCACGCATTTTTAAGCAGATGAACGATCCAGACCGAATTCCAGGATTGCGTGCAGACCTCGCTCAGATTAAAGAACAAGGATACGCCGTGACGCATGAAGAACGGGAGCAAGGGCTATCGGCAATATCCGCGCCGATCTTTAACCAGGCAGGTGAAGTGCATTATTGCATCTCCATTAGTGGGCTATCGCAACGCTTCACCGATGAAAATGTAACGAAATACTTATCAAGCCTTAAAGAACTAGTAGATCAGTTGCTAAGCTAAGAAAGTGGGGATTTGGATGAGTCGTAGCGCATTAGAAGCCTATCGAAACGGTGGCGCATGGTGGGAAACAGAGATTAGTGATATTAAAAAAAATGAAATTATCATTCGTGGCGAACGAGTGGAAGACTCATCGGAAATGTATCGTATACGCAAATGCTGTATTTCTTACTTTGCGGTCGTCACTTAAGTGATGCACAAGCCAAGTTGTTTGAAAGTGTTCTCGTTGCAGGTTCGGATCATGGGCCTCGTGCCCCGTCGATCGCAGCGGCCCGAATGGCAGCGACGTGTGGCGTCTCGTTTAATTCTGCGGTTGCAACCGGAATGAATATGCTTGGAGATGTTCACGGGGGTGCGGTGGAAGAGGCGATGGCCATTCTTTATAAGACCGAAGACAACCTCAAACATAATGAAACGGCTGTAGATGATGAATTGACGGAAATCTTCTCACGCAAAGGAAAGTTGCCTGGGTTTGGTCATCAGTTGCACGACGATGATCCACGCGTGAGTCGCCTTTACGAGCTAGCCGGAGAGCTCATTGAGACAGGTGAAATTACAGGAACGTATTTACACATTCTCGCAAACTATCGGGACCGTCTCTCTGAACGTAAAAATCGAAAGATGACAATCAATGTGGATGGCATTTCAGCCGCCATTCAATGTGAACTCGGTGTTCCAGCAGAAGCCGCAAAAGGGATTTTTGCGCTCTCTCGTGGCATGGGGATTGTGGCGCATGCGTACGAAGAGATGATGAGCGGAGTACGCATTAAAGGGCCTTGCCCGAATGAAGAGCACCTTGTTCGTTATACAGGAATTCAAAAGCAGGATGGGGGAGAACGCGCATGAGAAAGTCAAGACCATTCATTGCCGGACAATGGATTGATAAAGAACAAGACGGAATAAACGTCGTAAGCCCATACAGTGGAGAAGTGATTGGACAACAGTGGGAAGCAGATCCAAAAGACGTTGAGAGAGCGCTCTCACAAGCGTTTGCAGGCAAAAAGGTCGTTGCCGGTTTATCTGCTGCAGAACGTGCCCGTATCCTTAAACGATCAGCAGAGCTTTTAACTGAGCGAAAAGAAGAATATGCAAAGCTTATTTCCTTAGAAGTAGGAAAAGCACTAAAAAATACGCGTGATGAAGTGTCCCGCTCAATTGAAACGCTAGAACAATCAGCTGAAGAAGCGAAGCGTTTAATCGGGGAAACCATTCCTGGAAGCGCATCAGAGCGTGGGAAACATTCCATGGCACTTACGTTTCGGGTACCAGCAGGTGTTATTGCAGCGATTACTCCGTTTAATGCACCGCTCAACCTCGTTTGTCACAAAGTCGGTCCTGCATTTGCAGCTGGGAACGTCACACTATTAAAACCAGCTCCGCAAACACCGTTGATTGCAGCGGCTTTTGTTGAACTGATGATGGATGCAGGGATGCCGAAAGAAGCGCTTCATATGGTGCTTGGTGGTCGTGAAGTGGGTGAGCAGATCGTTGAGGATGAACGAACGAACATTATTTCTTTTACAGGAGGCGTACCCGCAGGACGTCAAATATCAAAAATTTCAGGGATGAAGAAAGTATTGCTTGAACTCGGTGGAAACTCAGCAACGATTGTTCATCACGATGCAGATATAAATCGTGCTGCATCCCTTGCTGTAAAAACAGGATTTAGCAACTCCGGTCAAAGTTGTATTTCCGTTCAGCGCGTGTATGTACATGAAGATGTGATCGAACGCTTTGTTGAACAGGTGAAGGATAACGTAAGCGAGCTAAAGCAAGGAGACCCACTTGACGAATCAACAGACGTAGGTTGTGTTGTGGATGCGAAAACAGGAGAGAGAATTGCTTCATGGATCGAAGAAGCGGTTTCTGAAGGTGCGGAATTAATTGCAGGAGGTGGCGTCGAAGGCGCAGCTGTCCAGCCGTCTGTGTTATATCGCCCGAAATCGACCAGTCGTGTCGTTTGTCATGAAGTGTTTGGTCCACTCATTAGCATTTTGCCTTATACAGACATGGATGACGTCATTGATGAAGTGAACGATTCGGAGTTTGGTCTACAAGCAGGGATCTTTTCAAATTCAATGGATGTCATCCGAAAAGCTGCAATCGAGTTAGAAATGGGCGGTGTTGTCGTGAACGGAACATCAAACTACCGTCTAGACCATTGGCCATACGGTGGAATCAAAAACAGTGGATTAGGTCGTGAAGGTGCACGTTTCGCCGTTGAAGAGATGTCTGAAATGAAAATGATCGTTTTACAAGACTTCATGTAAAAAGGAGATGAATGTGTAATGAAAAAACAAGTACAGCTCCAAGACTTTCGCAATATTGATCAGCAACGACCGCTCATTTGCACACCGCTTACGGGGGCGGATCGCAATGCGCTTATGACGCAGCTTGAAGTCATTGTGAAAAAGAACCCTGACATTATCGAATGGCGCGTTGACTTCTTCGAAAAGCTTGATGACGTTGAGGCGCTTCAATCAACAGCTGAAGAAATTCGCAATCGATCAGCCACATTCCAATCCTTTTTACCCGCCGATCAATGAGAGAAGGCGGCGAGTCCATCACGATGACAGAAGATGAGGTCTTTGATATGTACGAAGCGATCATTAAGAGCGGAACCATTGACCTCATTGATGTTGAATTAAGTTCAGAACAACAACATATTGACCGAGTAAAGGCACTCGCACAAGAACAGGGCGTGCAACTGCTCATGTCGTACCACAATTTTGATGAAACTCCGAGCGAGCATTTCATCTATGAGAAATTGCAACAAGCTGACGAGCAAGGGGCAGATGTTGGAAAAGTCGCGGTTATGCCGCAATCGGTTGCCGATGTGCTCACGTTACTACAAGCAACAAACAAAGCGTCAGAACACTTATCCATTCCAGTTGTGACGATGTCGATGGGTCGCCTTGGTGCTTTGTCACGTATGATGGGCGGTGCGTGTGGATCGGCGATGACGTTTGCCGTCGGAAGTGAAAGCTCTGCGCCGGGTCAAATGCCAATCGAACAGTTGGAAACCGTGCTTGAAGTGATTGATGATGTAATGGGGGAGTGACGACGTGAGTGAATTGTATATAGCTGAACCGAATTCTTTAGAGCTTAGGGAATCGGCGCCTCTGCACGCGGTAGAGGCAAATGAAGTGAAAATTCGAGTCATCTATGGAGGGATTTGTGGGTCTGATCTCTCTGTGTATCGTGGAAAGATTCAGCACGCCACGTATCCAGTTCGACCGGGCCATGAGCTTGTCGGTGTTGTCGAGCAAGCAGGCAGCCATGTGACGATATCTGAAGGAGCACGCGTCGTCGTTACGCCTAATACGTTTTGTGGACAATGTGAGTATTGCTTAAACGAACAAGAAAACATTTGCCCGCACAAAAAATCAATAGGCATTAACGCAAGCGGCGGTTTTGCTCATGAATTTATTATAGATTCCCGGTATGTCATTCCAATTCCTGACGACGTTTCAAATGAGCGAGCCGTCCTCATTGAGCCGTTAGCGGTGATCGTTCACGGATTAAAGAAGCTGAACATAAAGAAGGGTGACCGTGTGCTTGTCGTCGGTTGTGGAACGGAAGGCTTGTTAACGGTTGCTCTCGCTGATTACTTAGGGCTGATGTAACAGCAGTCGACATTAATCATGAAAAACTAGACATGCTAAAGCCTTTTCCACACATTCGAGCGTCACACCCAGATGCGATTGAAGAAGACGCATTTGATTACGTAGTAGAAGCTGCAGGTACACCACAGTCGGTACAATCTTGTTTTCGTTGGTTAAAACCAGGGGGTTCTGTGCTTTTAATCGGCATTACGAACGAATCAGAGTTGCCGATTGGACAGATCGTTCGAAAAGAACAGACCATTTATGGAAGCATTATTTACCGTTTTCCAAAAGACTTTGCCGAGAGCATTGAATACTTGTCAGATGAGCGGTTTGATCCGACAGTCTTTATCTCAAAGATTCTACCGTTAGCAGATTTTGAAAAAGCCTATGAACTTGCCCTTTCAGGGAGTTTTGCGAAGATCCTTATTGATTTTCAAAACAAGGAGGAACAATCATGAAGAAACTCATTTCAACCCAGTTGGTCAACTATTTAGAAGACCGGAATGTTGATCATATCTTTGGTTTATGTGGCCATACGAATATTGCCGTTTTATCCGAGCTTGATAAGAGTTCCATTAAATTTATTAATGTGCGTCATGAACAAATTGCGTCTCATGCAGCAGACGGGTATGCCCGTGCGAAGAAAGATACCGCTGTTGTCCTTAGTCATCTCGGACCTGGTTTAACGAATGCAGCAACAGGTGTAGCCAATGCTGCACTCGACTCGATTCCAATGGTTGTCATTGCCGGAGACGTTCCGAGTCATTATTACGGCAAGCACCCCCACCAAGAAGTGAACCTTCACGCAGATGGCGCTCAATTTGAAATCTATCGTCCATTCGTGAAACGTGCATGGCGCGTAGATCGCCCGGACTTGTTCCCAGAGATTCTGCAAAAAGCGTTTCAACTTGCAGAAAGTGGTCGTCCAGGACCTGTACTCGTCTCTGTTCCAATGGACATTTTCTCTAAAGAAGTAGACACGAGTCTATTTGAAAAGTTAAAGCACCATACACGTGTGATTGATAAACCATCATTAGATGAGGAGACTGCCGAGCGTATGGTTCATGCTCTTGCAGACGCAAAACGTCCCGTCATTTATGCAGGTGGAGGCGTCGTCCTTGCGGATGCTACCGAAGAACTGCAAACGTTTGTTGACCACATGAACATTCCGGTCGCACATTCTTTAATGGGCAAAGGCGTACTGCCTGATGATCATCCACTAACGCTTGGGATGACTGGATTTTGGGGGACGAAATTCATTAATGATCAGACGAAGAATGCCGACTATCTCTTCGGATTAGGAACGAGTTTCAAAGAAGCAGATAGCAGTTCTTGGTATCCAGGTGTCACGTTTGATATCCCAGCAACAAAACTCATTCAAATTGACATTGATCCAAATGAAATCGGACGAAACTACCCAGTGGAAATCGGTGCAACCGCAGACTTGAAACGCGCACTCATCGCCTTGATTCGCGTGGCTAAACGTCTCTACCCGAACGGCATCGACCGAAATGAAAAACTCAAAGAAGACATTCAAACGTACCGCAAAGAGCTCAGAAGCAGCATTAGTGAAAACATGAACAGCGATGCGTTCCCGATGAAGCCGGAGCGAATTCTAGCTGATGTTCGTGAAGTTCTCCCACGAGATGCGTACATTACGACAGATGTTGGTTGGAATAAAAACGGTGTTGGGCAGCAGTTCCCAATCTACACGCCAGGATCAATTCTTACCCCTGGAGGGTATGCGACGATGGGATTTGGATCGAGCGCGGCTCTTGGTGCGAAGCTTGCACAGCCGGAAAAGACAGTCGTATCTCTTATTGGTGATGGTGGCTTTGGTCAGAATCCAGCAGTGTTAGCCACAGCGGTTGAAGAGAATATCCCTGTCGTTTGGATCGTAATGAACAACAGTGCATACGGAACGATCGCAGGTCTTGAGATGGCTCACTACGATACGACGTACGGAACACTTTTCAAAAAGGGTGGAGAAACGTATACGCCGAACTTCGCAGCCATCGCCGAAGGTTTTGGTGTGAAAGGGATTAAAGTACAAAGTGCAGAGGAATTCAAAGGGGCTGTGAAAGAAGCGATCGACGCGAATGAGCCGGTTGTCATTGATGTAGCGATGCGTAATGAGCCTGTCCCGACAGACGGTCAGTGGAACATAAACGACATCTATTCACCAAACAGCACGAAATCTCACGTTAGCATACCGTAACGTTCGTGAGTCCAAACGAAAGGGGCAGTTTAGACATGGCAAAAACACCTTTAGAAGGCGTTACCATCTTAGATGTTTCGACAATGATCGCAGCACCTTACGGAACAGCACTTCTTGGCGATTTTGGTGCAGATGTAATTAAAGTAGAGATTCCCGGACGTGGGGACACGTCAAGAAGCGTCGGTCCGTTCTCCGAAGACGGAGAGCCGCTTCGGTGGCCAGGTCTTTCTAGAAATAAACGCTCGCTTACGTTAGACCTCCATCAAGAAGAGGGCGTTGAAATTCTAAAGAAACTCGCTCGAAAATCGGATATTCTTGTTGAGAATTTTCGTCCAGGAACCCTTGAGAAATGGGGCGTCGGATATGATGTTCTAAAGGAAGAAAACCCGAACCTCATTATGATCCGTGTATCTGGTTATGGACAGACCGGTCCGTATAAAGAGAAAGCAGGATTTGGTACTCCTGCAACCGCGTTTAGTGGCTATACGTATTTGCAAGGGTTTACGGACCGTCATCCGGTCAGTCCGCCGTTCTCATTAACGGATTATATTTGCGGGATCTATGTGGCATTTGCAGCTGTAACGGCGCTTTACAACCGGGATACATCGGAAGAAGGCAGTGGCAAATGGTTGACATAGCCTGTATGAAACGGTCTTTCGTATGATGGAGTTTCTCGTCGCAGAATATGATCAATTGCAAAAAGTACGTGAGCGTGCGCCAGGACTTCATGGACATTCATCCCCATCTGGAACGTTTAAGACGAAGGACGGTCATTGGGTCGTACTCGTAACGAGTACGGACACGACGTTCAATCGGTTGGCGAATGCAATGGGACGAGAAGATATGCTTGAAGATCCACGTTACTATACAAACGCCAAACGACTGGAAAACAACGACGACACGAACCAGATTGTTGAAGACTGGATCAAAACGAAAGACCGTAAGGAGCTGCTCGACCACCTCGATGAATACGGTGTACCGGTAAGCCCGGTGATGAGTATCGAAGACATCTTCAATGATGAGCAATATCGAGCCCGTGAAAACATTGTGGAAGTGAAACATCCACGCCTTGGGCAAATCAAAGTGCCAGGTATTGTTCCGAAGTTTGAAAAAACACCGGGCAGTATTCGAACTGTCGCCCCAGATTTAGGCGAAAACAATAGTGAAATTCTATCAGGTATCGGTTTTTCAGAAGATGAGATTGTGCAGTTGAAATCAAAAAACGTGATATAATGAATAAAAGAGGGTCTTCAAAGGCTCTCTTTTGTCGGTTAATTTGAATCAAAGTAGGTGGGAGCGATCTTTTACTTATACGGAATCATCGTCATCTTGTATCTGATTCAAGAAGTGTACACCGTGCCTGGCATTCAGACGGTGATTGGCATACTCGCCTTACTTATTATTGTTCTTAATATTCAAAAAGCCAGCCGACTTTACAAATGGGCTGGTCTTTCTTTCTTTTTGTTAGGCATTATTTTCTATTGGGTGTATGTTCCTAGCGATGTTCAGTTTTTTGATTTGTTCGGATCGATGGTTAGTTTATTGGCGCTCCTGTTCATTTTGCCATTTATGAGTACGATCATTTCTGTAGGGAAATACGACCGAGCACTCAGTCAAATGATCTCCATGCCCCCAAAACCAGATACCGTTCGCCTCTACCGCAGAACATCGTTAATGTCGTATCTACTCACGCTGTTTCTTAACGTAGCGACCGTTCCTGTCGTCGTTGCGACGGTGAAAAGTAAGCTGGAAAAATTGAGCAATGTCGTCGTCGAACGGTTTTTTGCACATAGTATATTGCGGGCATATGCGCTGCTTCTCTTGTGGAGCCCAACCGAAATACTCGTTGCCTCAACCGTAGATATGACAGGGCAAAGTTATTTAACGCTGTTGCCGACGCTGTTTACGATTAGCCTTATTTTTGTCGCGATCGATTGGTGGATTCATAATCGAAAGCTTAGAGGCGTTGAATTACAAACAACCATCGAAACTCCAGAAGATAGTCGCTCGTTATATAAGAAACTGCTTCATCTCGGAGTTGCGATTACGTGCTTTATCATTACACTGCTCACATTGAATAGCCTCATACCGCAAACATTTTTATTCACCGTTACGATACTTATTATCCCGTTTACGTTCATCTGGTCTGCCTTCATAAAAAAACCGAAGCGATTCCGAGTGATGAGTTGGCGATATTTACGCGGAAACACAACACAGCTTCACGGTCTGTTTTTCTTGTTTTTATCAGCAGGGTTTTTCGTCGAAGTGTTTCCGTATACCGTCCTATTTGATTACATGAATGTAGGGTTTGATTATGTGTATTCGCAAGGTTCGTTATTGTTCTTTTATTTACTGACGGCATTATGTATATTTGGCCTGGCGCTCGTCGGCTTCCATCCCCTCATCTCCATCGCCATTATTTCGCCGTTTTTAACCGAAGCGATCGCAGCGCATCCTTACGGTGTGAGCGTGTTGCTCATCGGGGTTGGTTTAAGTACCGTCATGATTGGACCGTTTAATGTGACGCCAACCGTCCTTGCCATGCAATTACAAGCGAATCCGTACAACATTATCCGAAAGAACTTAGCATTTGCATTCGGTTACTTGTTGTTTATCGTTTTGACCGCATTCGTATTTAGTCTAATTTTGTAGTCCGTCGACCTACTTTTGTATCTTGCTCGTTCTTAACTATTGAAACGAGTAGTACTCGAGGAGATGAACGAATGAAGACAACCATTTATTTCATTCGCCACGCCCACTCGCCGTTCGTTTTTGGCGAGGAGCGTGAGCGGCCCCTATCCGATCAAGGCATTGCAGAAGCAAAACGGTTAAGACCAGTGCTTAGCCAGATTCGTTTTGATCACGTTTTTTCAAGTCCATACAAACGGGCGATACAAACGATCGAATACGCCCTTCCTCATGCGCGTATTTCAATACACGAATCGTTAAGAGAAAGGCCGATAAAAGGGAATTACAAGTTGGCAAACGAAGAACGAATGATCGCTCTAGAACGATCATTCATAGATATAGATTTTTGTTTAGAGGGCGGAGAAACGGTGAGGGAGGCACAGGTTCGAGCTTTGCCCGTTATTTTCAACATCATAGCAAAGAAAGACTGGTCAAACGTGGCCGTAGGAACACACGGAAACATTATGACTTCAATTATGAACTACTTCGATCCAGCTGCTTTTGGTTATCGCTATTGGGGCCACACGTCAAAGCCAGACATCATCAAACTAGCATTTCGAGGGTATCATCTTGATGCGGTAGAGAGATTGCATCATCCGTAATTTTTGAACACGAGAAGGATGAATAGTAGAATGTTATGAAAATGATGGGGGTGATGTTTTGAAAGTCATTCGAGATCGGAAGAAATCATTTGATTTGGATGCATTTCTACAAAAGCCACAGTTTGCCCATTTAGCAACGGTCACACAAAATGGAGCCCCGAGAGAATCACCGGTTTGGTTTTATTGGGACGGAGCAGCTATTTGGGTGATTGGAAATCCAACGTCGGACAGTTTCTTGGCTCGTGTTACAGATGAACCGCGATGTGCAATTGGATTTGTGGAAATGGAAAAACGAACAGGAAAAGTATGGCATGCAGGTTTTCGCGGACATGCGACGGTAGAACCGTTTGACCGAGCCGTTGCAAGACAAATTCTTAAGCGCTATCTTGGGGAAAACGAAGAAGAGTGGGACCCGAGGTTTCAGAACTTAGACAGTGCAAATCGTCTCCTTCGTTTTGTGCCCGAAACCGTTGTCGTTCGTGATCAATCTTTCGAACCTAGCTTTTCGTAAGAGGGGATTATATTGAAAATCGCAGGCATATCATTGATGAGTGCTGCTGTACTGACGCTTATATTTATTCAGATCTGGACTGAAAATGAAGGCTCTCATGGTGGAGTTTATTGCTCGCCGTCGTGTTTATTGCCGGATTCATCATAAGTTTTGTAAGCATAAGTGCTTTAAAGAAGTGGGCAGAAAAGAATTAGAAAGCGTATCCACCGACCGTTGTGTGGATACGCTTTTATTCGTCTTTGAATGCGTGTTTTTGTTAAGCTGTTTCGTTTTTTCTGAAAATCTTTCGCTTCAGCAATTTGTAGTAAGGCGTTTGCGCGAATAACGTAAACAAAATGAACAAGGTGAGTACAAGACTGATTGGATTTGTGAAAAAACCGGCAATAAAGTCAGACATCGTGCCGTTCGCGGACATATACGCCCGGCGGAACGAAGTATCGAGTAACGGCCCGAGTATGATGCCTAGCACAAGAGGTGCTACAGAGAAGTTGTTTACTTTCATGAAGAAGCCGATCACACCAAACCCTAGCATCCAGTACACGTCGGTTAAGCTGTAGTTCATTGCATACGACCCAATGACGGTAATGACGGCAATAATGGGCAGTAGTATTTGACGTGGAACCGTCACGATGCGTATGAAAATTGATACGACCATGAGGCCAAATACAAGCAAGAATACGTTTGCCAGAACAGATGAACCGACCATCACCCAGAATAAATCACCACTTTGTGTCATGAGCATCGGGCCAGGTTGCAGTCCATGAATAAACAATGCACCAATGAAGATTGCCGTCACCGCGTCCCCAGGGATACCGAGGGTGAGCATGGGGATCATCGCGCCCCCAATCGCGGAGCTATTACCCGCTTCAGGTGCAATGACACCAGCGTGAGCCCCTTCACCAAACGGTCGATTCGGCTTCTTCGTCGAGCGTTTCGCGTGGTCATATGATAATAAAGCTGCAATCTCACCGCCAGCACCTGGAAGGCGCCGGTGAGAACACCGAGAATAGAGACACGCATAGACAAAGGAAGAAACTTAAAGATAAACCGTAAAGGTGGAATAACCATTTTCTTAATTTCAAGTGGTTTTCCTTGGCGCTTCAACTCTCTCATCTGGTAGAGAATCTCTGACATCCCGAATAATCCTAGGAGCGCAATAATAAAATCGACCCCGTTCATGAGCTGTAATGAACCGAACGTAAACCGGGAGCCGCCACCGATTGGATCCATACCAATCAGCCGATGACAATACCAGCACCTGCCGAAAACAACCCTTTTGCTAAAGTGCCGTTACTCAAATTACCAACGAGCAAAAGCCGAGTAATGCGAGTAAGAAATAATCACGATTCGCAAATTGAACCGCAAATGATGCAACAATCGGTGCCGCGGTTGCGAGCACGATGACACCGACAAGCCCACCTACGAAAGAGAAAATGGTCGTTAGGAATAAGGCAAGGCCCGCTTCCCCTTTCTGCGACATTGGATAGCCGTCTAATGCGGTTGCAACTGAAGCAGGGGACCCTGGAATATTAACGAGAATCGCTGCTCTTGAACCTCCATAAACCCCCCCGTAATATACCCCAAGCATAAGCGCAAGTGCGGGAAGCAAGTCCCAAGAATAAGTAAGAGAAAGAAGTAAAGCAACCGCCATCGTCACCGAAAGCCCAGGAATTGCACCGATAAAAATCCCTGCTAGCGTACCAGCGGCAACGAGGAGGAGAAGTTCCCAATCAAGAAAAGGAATGAGAAATTGTTGGATAATTTCCATAATGCTAGCTCCTTAAGGGAAGACAATGTTAAATAGTTGCGAAAACAAGAAATAGATAATCGTCACTGTGACTACAGAAACAATGATGTTCGTATACCATTTAATCCCTTTTAATAGATAAATGCTTATGATTAAAAACAAAGTCGTACTAATGAAGAACGGTATAAACGATAAAGACAATACGTAAAGAACGATAAAGATAAAATAAGAGAAGATGAGGAGATAATCCCCTTTTGAAAAGGCATTATCAGACGCCTCTGCAGTTGCTTGTTCTTGTTTGTTTTTGCGTAAATCACTGATTATTGTCCAGGCTCCACAGAGCGCTAGAATGATTGCGATAACCCCAGGGAGAAAACCTCCTCCGGCGGGGTTTAGCATTTCTTCTCCTTGAACTAAAAGCGATTGATATAAGATAACAAAACTTACCATCAGCATGATCGCGCCGGGAAGGGTTCGTTTTAATGTAAGCATGTGTACTCGCGTCCTCACTTTGAGATAGGTGTAGAGTGAATCGAAAGTGAGGGTGCACATCTTTGCACCCTCACCGTTTTTACTTAATCAATGTCTTCTACCCTTGGAATATCAAATTCTTCTGGTGAATTCTCGGTGGCGCCTGCGTCATACAATAACCAAGCAGAGACCGCCTGAGTTTGGCGCATCCAATCGACCGCTTCATCACCACTAATGTTAATCGGCTCCGCTCCGAGTGAAGCGAGCAGCTCTTGGAAAGACTCTTCTTCAACGGCTTCATTAAAGGCGGAAACAAGCGTCTCCTTTACATCATCTGGCGTCTCTGGGTGAACAAACGCCCCGTAAAATGGACCCCACGGTAAATACTTATCGAATTCCGGATAAATATCACTCAGAGCAGGAGCGTCCCAAGCCTCAACTTCTTCGTTATGAACAATCGATAACATCCGAATATCACCAGCTTCAACATACTCCTGTGCCCCTGCAACACCAACAACAGTTGCATCAATTTGATCCCCTAGCATTGCTGTAAACAGTGGACCATCCCCGTCGTAAGGAACTTGGTTAAATTCAGTACCAAGCTCTGCAGAAAGCATCGAAGCAACGACATGTGGCAACCCACCTTCACCGCTTGTCCCTAGGGTGAGATCGCCAGGGTTGTCTTGGGCGTGTTCTACGAGGTCTTCCAACGTTTCAAATGGAGAGTCATCCTTCACGACAACTCCCGCAAGACCTTGCCCAATGATATTCACTGGATAGAAGTCTTCAATGTAATCCCTTTCAGAAATACCGAGCACATTGTAAATTAACGGATTTTCTGCACCAAACAAAACGTTATAGCCGTCTGCGGGTTGATCATACACATACTGTGTCGCAATGGCTCCTGTTGCGCCTTCTCGGTTTTGCATTACAAATGAAGCATCTAGTGCATCTTCTGCTTGAATGGCCAAGCTACGAGCGACATTATCTGTTGCGCCACCTTCACCCCATTGAATGATCCCATTAATATCTCGCGTAGGATAATTGCTTTCCCCTGATGTTTCTGATGATTCACATGCACCGAGAACGACAATTGTCATCATTCCCGCCAGTAGTCCAAATTTCTTCATGAATAAGTCCCCCTTTATGTGTAAAGCGCTTACAAAACGCGGAAAGTTCCACTTGATGGAATTTAATAGTGTAGAATGGAACTAATGATTAAAAGAATTGTAGCACTGTTTCGACAACCTGTCACGTACTTTTTTGTAAACATACGCAAAAGCGGAGGACAGGGCGTAGGTAAGCGTCGTTACAGACTTCAAGGGTTCTGGATAGAATAGAAGAGTACTGGAGGTGAGATGAATGGTTAAAAATTATTGTGGGTGCTCGAGACGCCGCTGTCCAAAACCTCAACGTCCACAGCAAAAGCAATGTTGTGGAAGAATCGTGATCAACAACAACTTGATTAACGGACCTGGAGTTGTAAACCGAGGTCAAGGTCTATAATCGTTTACAAAAGATATTTCTGCTGGTGCAGCCGCATGATCATCATCACAACAATTCCTTCATAAAATAGATACGAAAAAAGAACCGGTCATTGACCGGTTTTTATGCGTGGCGATGAATGAATCTACCTATGTTGAGTTCTAAATCTTCTTTATTTTCACCGTTGGTCGTTGCTGTCCACTGCAGGCGGATGCTTGCACTCCAGAGCACAAGGGTGACATCGGTGGCGAACCCCTGCCACCGTGTCTACTATGCAGTCCAGACTATAAGGGCAACATCGGTGGCCAAAAGACGCCCACCGTGTTTTCTTGACCACTGAGGACCGGATGGGCGGGCCTCCTCGGTCTAACGACGAGAGCGATGAGAATTTGGAAATGGTTGGGCTGACTAGTCTGAACGAGTGGTGCAGAACGTGCTACAATTTTTCGCTGACTTGACGCCTCTACGTAGGAAACCTCGGAGTGGCTCCTGCTTATGGGAGGATTTTTTCCATTTAGGAAGTCGATTTCACTAAAATCATACCATTGTTTGTTCTATGGTGAGATATTCAATTTCTATGGTAGGATTTGCAACACCCGGGTGCGGAAAAGAAGAGAAATCTTACCATAGGAGCCTATATGGTAAGATTTTAGCCCTACACCTTGCTTGGTGCCCAGCATGGAGAAATTGGAAGGCGTATATTCGTACTTTTGCTTGTTGAAAAGTTAAAATCTCTTATCAACGGTTTTATGATGCGATTGGGTACGTTCATAACGGCCAAGTTGCCCTCGAACCCCCGCGTAGAACGGGAGAACTAGTTCCAAAGTTCACTGATTGGAATCAGATTCACTCATATATGATCGTCTTGCGTCGTTCTGATTCCAATCGCTGGGCATCTGATTCCAAACATCCGTTAATGGAATCAGATTCAGCACTTTAAAGAGAATGGACGGCAGTCTATATAAGTTGGACTAAATAAATTCTTTAGGAAGCAGTGGTAAGCTTGGTAAAGTGTGAGCTGTGTTCGAGTTGGGACCGACCTTGTTCTCAAGTTGGAGAAAGTCGTAGGAAAAGCGGTGTATTCTCATAAATTAGGGAACAGAATGAGTGAACTCGGTAACAGATTACTGGGTCACAGATTACTGGGTCACTTGTACATCCCCGCCCTGAAGTACCCACAAGACGTCGACGCGAGCCGCGCCGAACCGAGTGCGGTTTCGTTTCGGCCCCGGAGGGGCCGACGTGTCGTTGGCACTTCAACCTGGAATCTGCGCGCACGTTTGATGAAATAGGCGCTAAAATCGGTCAAAAGCGCAAAATGGCACGCAGCACCGCGTTACCCCTCCAACAGTGCAAATGAAGAAAATGTTACGTTCATTCCATACAGTTCCAAAGTTATGTTCACATTCGTCCTCACAACGCCATGAAGAATGAGTCGCCTGACCTGCCCGCCAAAAACAATACACAGGAATAAACATTCATACAAAAAAGGGAGTACAGATCGGTTTTGATCTGTACTCCCTTTTTATTTTAGAGGCTTTTGAGACAGCCCCATGTCAGACGTTAGGTGGCCCTGTATTTAGAGTTCATCAAAGCCGTTATCGGCGTCGACTTTCTCGTAGCTACGGTTTCTCGCTTCAAAGAAATCGGTTTTTGTTTCATCGAAGTTGTCAACAAATGCTTTAATCCACGGCATGCCGTTTTCTAAAGCATCTTCATAAATTGGATCAATACCAAGTGTTTTAAGCATTTTGTTTGCACGATATTTAATGTACGTGTGCATTTCATCGATATCGATGCCAACAAGTCCTTCTAACACTTCATTCGACCATTCAATTTCAGATTCAACCGCATACTTAAACTCTTGCTCAATGAATGATGTCAATTCTTCGGTGTTTAAGTGTGGGTTCTCCCCAAGCACTGCACGAAGAAGTTCAGACATGAACTTACCGTGAACAAGCTCATCACGGTTAATAAAACTGATGATTTGTGCGGTTGCGTTCATCTTCTGTTGGCGAGCTAAGTTGTAGAAGTAAGCAAAACCCGTATAGAAGAAGATGCCTTCCAGAATGATGGAATAGATAATGACTCGAACGAGTTTGTCCTCTGTAGGCTCTTGCAAGAAATCATCATATGCGGCCATTACCCGTTCGTTACGTGCAATGATCGTCGGGTTTACACGCGCATCATCAAAGATCTGCTTTTGCTCTTCGTAGCTAAAGAGGGAAGAAAGTGCATACGAATAACTTTCGTTATGGACGACTTCTTGCTGAGCAATGACGGCAGCAATTGCATGAACGCTATCATCACTTACATACTCACTTACGCTGTGAATGAGTCGCGCTTGTGGTGTATCTAATGTTGCCAATAGCCCGATCGTCAGCTTATATGCCCGAAGCTCCTCATCAGACAGTTCGACAATTGATTTACTGTCTGGACTCATGTTCACTTCTTGAGGAATCCAGAAGTTCGACATGAGCTCACGGTACGTCCGATAAAAAGATGGGTACGCAATGTCATTCCAATTTAAGATTCCGCTAGAGAGACCATTGATAATCCCTGTTGATTTCACCGGGTTTGCCGGTTCCATTATTGCTACTTTCTGCATCATATTATTCACTACCCATCGCCTCCAGCCATTTCTCAATAGTCACAAGATCATTTCTTGCCGGCATCTGTTCAATTTTAAGGACAGGGTAAGCACTCTCGTATACACGCGCGATCTCACGTGCAGCGAAACAATACCTGTCTCCCCATTGTGTGTCTCCGGTACCGAACGCAGCAACGTCAGCATGAGCCAAATCATATTCCTCGAGCAATTCCTCAACCAGTTCAAGAGGCTCATGTGTGTCGTCTGTGTACGTGCCAATCAAGATCTTTTGTTTGTCTTGAATGAGTGCGAGACCTTCCTCTTTTTTGAGGTTTAAGAAGGTTCGGAGCGGCTGAATTGTAACAGCCACTCCTTTGTCTTCTAACATTTCCGCGATGATGGCCGCCAGTCGGCTCGTGTTGCCACTCAGTGATTCATACAGCACGAGTGTGCGCATGCTAGCTTGCACACCATTCGCATTCTTGAATATCAATTTTACTGCTTCGCACATAATACGTCGTTTTAAGTCCTGCATTCCACGCCGCTAAGTGAAGCTCAAGCAGTGTTTTTGCCTTAATGGAAGCCGGTACGTAAAGGTTAAATGATTGCGATTGATCGACGTGTTTTTGTCGTGCTGCATTGTGTTTGATGCTGGCGAATTGATCTTGTTGAAAGGCTGTTTTCTCATAGTATTTATAATTCTCGCCAGTAATATCAGGAGCAGTGACGGTAATTCTATAGTTTTTCTTCTCTTCCACATAACTTGGACCAAACGTAGGGTCAATGCCTGCGGTACTTCCGGCAATGGTTGCGGTACTACTGTTTGGCGCAACCGCCATTAGATAACCGTTACGGATTCCTGTTTGTTGCACTTGATTGGCGAGCTTTTGCCAGCGCTCGATGCTCGAATACGCTTGGTCGTCATTTTGCTCAAGGTAGCCGTGGCGCTCGAAGTAACGACCGTTTGACCATTCCGAACCGGCATAAGCAGGATAACTGCCTTTTTCTTCAGCGAGGTCTGCACTTGCTTGAATCGTTCTAAATGCGATCTCTTCGTATAGTTCGTCTGCAAGCTTAGCGGCTTCCGGGCTTTCCCAATCCATTTCATTTTGTACGAGCAGGTGGTGCCACCCGAAAGTACCAAGTCCAATCGCACGATACTTCTTGTTCGTAATTTGAGCTTGAAGGACCGGCAGATTGTTAATGTCAATCACGTTATCAAGCATCCGAACTTGGATTGGAATTAAACGTGGCAACACTTCTGAGCGAACCGCACGTCCAAGGTTGATTGAAGAAAGGTTGCAGACGACAAAATCGCCTGGTTTCTTTCTGATGACGATCTCGCCGTTGTCTTCAATTTGTTCAACAACAACGGTCTCAGACATGTTCTGCATAATTTCTGTACATAGATTTGAACTGTATACAATGCCTTCGTGCTTGTTTGCGTTCATACGGTTTACTTCGTCTCGGTAAAACATGTACGGAGTACCTGTTTCAAGCTGGGATTGCATAATTCGTTTCATCACGTCGATTGCTTTTACTTTTCGACGGCTCGTTAATTCTGTCGATTGGACACACATTTCATAACGCTCGCGGAATGTACCGCGTCCTTTTTCCTCATCGTAGCTGTCTTCTAACGACCAGCCAAACACTTTGCGTACTTCATGAGGATCGAACAAGTACCAGTCACCACGTGCTTCTACCGTCTCCATGAAAATATCTGGCAAGTTCACGCCTGTGAAAATATCATGGGCACGTTTGCGCTCATCTCCGTTGTTCAAACGCAGATCAAGAAATTCAAAAATATCGGCATGCCACACATCTAGATAGACTGCAACAGCCCCTGCGCGTGTCCCGAGCTGGTCGACACTCACAGCAGTATTGTTAATTTGACGAATCCAAGGCACAACGCCAGAGGATGTATTTTTATAGCCACGGATATCGGAGTTTGCAGCACGTACTTTACCGATGTAGACGCCCACTCCGCCTCCGTATTTGCTCACGTTTGCAATATCGGTGTTGCTGTCGTAGATGCCTTGTAAGCTGTCGTCGATCGTATCAATAAAGCAGCTCGATAGTTGTCCTGCTTTTTTGCCGGCGTTTGCAAGTGTTGGTGTGGCGACAGTCATGTATAGGTTAGAAAGTGCCCAGTACGCTTCTTTGACAAGCGAAAGACGATTCGCGCGGTCTTCTTGAGACATGAGCGTCATTGCAATCGTAAGCCAGCGTTCTTGAGGAAGCTCGTACACTTCTTTGCCGTCGTAACCTTTCGCCAAGTAGCGATCACTCAACGTGCGTAACCCAGCATAAGTAAAGAAGTGGTCACGATCAGGTTCGATAAACTTAGCCGCTTCTTCGATCTCTTCTTGCGTGTAATCACGCAAAATCGTTACGTCATAAATGCCGAGCTGACCGAGACGTTTTTGTAGGCCGTAAAAACTTCCGTATCGTTGTTTAGCGTCATAGCTACGATTGTATGCCGCTTTCTTGTATAAATCGCGTAGGAAAATCTTCGTAGCGGAATACGTCCATTCTGGAACATCGATATCATTGTTTTCGGCAGCGGTTAAAAGCAAAAGTTGAGTGATGTCTGCTGCTGAATACTCTGGCTTTGCTTCGATGGATTTTGCGACTTTCTCTTTATATTGGTCCACGTATTTTTGGATCCGAATGTCGGTCGTTACTTCATCAATAAATGCAAACAAGCGCTCTTTATCAAAGGGCATTTTGCGAGCGCCGTCATGTTTTGTAATTGTCGTCACTGTGGCCACTTCCAATCTTCTTGTGTTCGTTCTTTTATTTTACCACAATCTGTTGTGTTAGTGATAGATGCTTACCACTATAAATTGTGGTTTGTCGATATTTGAAAATAACATTCCAACGTTCTTGTTCAGTTGATTAAAACGGTGGTATTCGTATGTAAACCTAGTTTACCAAACATACGTTCTCCATACAATGTTGGCAGATGTAATGACGAGTCGTTATCTAAAAATAAGATTTGGCATAAAAAAAGAAAATTCGACATCAATCATTCGCCATCAACCTCCGACCGTTATTATAAGCGAAGAGCGTGTGGATTGTAAGAGGAGATTTTATGAAAAAATAACGACAGATACTTCAAAAAACGGCCCAATACGTACAGCTGTTGCGTTTGGGTGCTACCGTGCATCTTTTTAAAATAACTTGAGCTGTAATTGATGGAAAACAAAAGCAAAGACGGAGAGAATTTTTTGGTCTCTCCGCCTATAGCTAGCGCTTCAATAGGATGATTATGCTTCAATCTCGTATGTGTCAAGCAACTCGTCGAGATATTGTTCAAACTCAGCGAGCACTTCATCGGCTTGCATATAAAGCTCGTCGCGTTCATCAAAGAGTTGTTCGGCATCTTCGCCACTCTCTACAACAGAACTAAACGCGTCCTCGTCTACTTCGACCGCTTGCAAATTGTAAGAGGTTTCCTCAATGAGCAAGTCATTTAGCTGTTCGATTTCATCCGAATCGAACTGTTGGTCAGTGAGGTGGTCTTGCATCAATTCAAACTGGGGGATGAGATCTTCTCGAATAATCTCAAGCACTTCTTCATCCTCGCCATTTGCACCACGCTCATCGTACTCATCATAGATAAGTTCTACTTCCTCGTACATGACTAAAAATTCATCGTAAGGTCCGTTTAAATAGGAGAGCAATTCTTCTTGCGTTTCATCGGAGCTGTTGCAACCTGTTAAGAGAAGTGTTGCCGCCAATGCCCAAACCCATCGCTTCATTGTGTTTCCTCCTGTATGTATGTCACCGCGCTAAACGAGTTGAGATTTATTTTACAACAGATGGGTAAGAAGGGAAAGATAAACGCTTCTGACCATTCGTCAGATGTGAGACCGACAATTGGTGCGATTTTAATATAAGCAGTAGAATAGGGATATACATAGATAGAGGAGTGTTTAATTATGGATCATCAACAACATTTAGAGACAGCCATAGCTTTAGCATGTGAGAACGTAGAAAGCGGAGGCGGTCCATTTGGCGCGATTGTCGTAAAAGACGGACAAATCATCGGTCGTGGTGGGAACCGCGTAACGCCGAACAATGACCCTACCGCTCATGCAGAAATTTCAGCCATTCGGGATGCGTGTAACACATTAGGGACATTTCAACTTGAAGGTTGTGTGCTTTATACAAGTTGCGAGCCGTACCCGATGTGTTTGGGAGCGATCTATTGGGCCCGTCCAGAAGCGGTATTCTATGCGATGAATAAAGACGACGCTGCCACCATTGGATTTGACGATGCGTTTATTTATGATGAGATTTCTAAATCATACACAGAACGGACCATCCCTTTTCACCGGTTAGTGGCCGACGATAAACGCCCATTCCAGCAGTGGGAAACAAAAACAGACCGGGTAAACTATTAAGAAACAAAAAGCTCCTCCAATACTAGACAAAACTCGCTGTTATTAGAGGCGGGGATTTTAAAGTGAAACGAGAATGTAACTCTACGGAGATTGCACCTGTGTTTGAGTTTGGATACACTTTACTATAGGAAAGGGGAGCTCCTAATGAGTGAGGAGAGCATTCCGGTTCATGTTTCAATGCAAACACAAGTAGAACAAGCAGGAGAGCAGAAACGAATTGCTGTGAGTGGTTACGGAGAAGTGGTGCAAAAAACGGAAAGCACATACGTTACATTTACAGAAGAACTCGAAGACATTGGTGACGTGAAAACCATTATAAAGATTCAATCAGGCGGTTTGACAGTGTTACGAAACGGTGCCGTATCCATGCGGCAAGTGTACACAAAAGGCGAAGAGACGGAAGGTTCTTATGAAACTCCATACGCCAAATTCCAGACACTAGCGAAAACAGAGGACGTAAAGGTACAATGGTATGAGAATAGCGATCTGCTAGGCAAGTTAACATTTGTGTATGACTTGGAGCTGCAAGGCCAGCTTGCCGGCCACTACGAAGTGGAGATCAAGATCAAGGAGGAAAAGCAGTAAACGATGAATAGATTGGACCAAGCAAAGGAACAAATGAAAGAGGCATTGCAAGAAGCGGCCGTGACAGCAGGCCTCGTTAGTCCGGAACAGATGCCTACCGTCATACTTGAAACACCGAAAGACAAGAGCCATGGTGATTTTGCGACGAACTTGGCGATGCAGCTAACAAAAATTGCGAAGCGGAACCCGCGTGAAATCGCAACGGCAATTGTTGAGAACTTGGACCGAGAAAAGGCATTCGTAAAAGAGTGTCAAATCGCTGGACCGGGGTTTATTAACTTGTTTTAGATCTTCGCTTCCTGCGCGACGTGCTCCCTGATGTGCTTCAAGCAGGCTCGAAATATGGGCAGTCAAACACGGGGAATGGTCGGTCCGTGTTACTCGAGTTCGTCTCTGCTAACCCGACAGGCACGCTACATCTCGGGCATGCGAGAGGGGCGGCAATCGGCGACTCGTTGAGCAATATCTTGGCAATGGCAGGATACAACGTGGAGCGAGAGTACTACATTAACGATGCCGGGAATCAAATTGACAACCTTGCAAAATCCGTTGAAGTTCGGTATTTACAAGCAAATGGTTTGGATGCAGAAATTCCAGAAGACGGTTATCAAGGCGCAGATATTGTTCACATTGGCGAGCGCATTAAAGATGAACATGGGAACCGGTTTGTGGACATGGAAGAAGCTGAGCGTCTACGAACGTTCCGTGAGCTAGGACTCTCACAACTTCTTGAGAAACTAAAAGCGGACCTTGCTGACTTTAGGGTTCAATTTAATACGTGGTTTTCAGAAACGTCGTTGTATACGTCTGGTAAAGTCGTTGAGACGCTAGAGACGCTCAGAGAGAACGATGAAGTGTATGAGCAAGACGGTGCGACGTGGTTTCGGTCTTCTGCATACGGAGATGATAAGGACCGTGTACTCGTAAAGCAAGACGGCTCGTACACGTATTTGCTTCCAGACATTGCTTATCATAAAGATAAGCTCGATCGCGGGTTTGATCAGCTCGTCGACTTATTTGGAGCCGACCATCACGGATATATTCCGAGAATGGAAGCGGCAATTCAAGCGCTTGGCTATCCGAAAGAAAAGCTGACCTTCCAAATTGGTCAGAACGTAAACCTCATGCGAAGTGGTGAGCGTGTCAAGATGAGCAAGCGTACGGGCAATGCGGTTACGATGCGTGAACTTTGGGAGGAAGTAGGCTTGGATGCGACCCGTTACTTCTTTGCGATGCGAAGCGGTGATACGCATTTGGATTTTGATATGGATTTAGCTGAGCAAGAATCCAATGAGAACCCGGTCTATTACGTACAATACGCGCATGCGAGAATTAGCAGTTTGTTTAAACAAGCAGAAGACAAAGGTGTGGCTTATGTTGGAGACGAGGGTGTTCAGCTACAGCTCATCGATTCGGATAAGGCGTATGAGTTGTTAAAGAAAATCGGTGAATTTCCGGGTGTTGTTGCAGGCGCAGCGGACAATTATGCACAGCACCGAATTCCGAACTACTTGCATGAGCTTGCGTCTACATTCCATAGCTACTACAATGCAGAGAGAATTGTTGATGTGGATCATCCGGAGTTGACACACGTTCGCCTTGCACTCGTCAAGGCAGCACAAATTGTATTAAGAAATGGCATGACACTCATCGGAGTACATGCACCAGAAAAGATGTAACAACGATGCAGCGGGCAAGGAACCTTGGTCGCTGTTTTTTGTACCATCATTAATCAGAATATTCCTATGAGACAGACGAATAGAGGTGGATAAATTGGAACTAGAAACACGCCAACAATCAATGAAAGACCGCATCGTCTCAAAATTGAAAGTCATCGGTCCAGGAGCCATTATCACTGCGTCATTTATTGGGCCTGGTACGGTGACGACAGCGACACGAGCTGGGGCATCGTTTGGGTTTACATTACTTTGGACCGTTCTTTTCTCCATTGTCGCCACGATGTTTTTACAAGAAATGGCGGCAAGATTAGGAATTGTTTCAAAGAAAGGTCTTGGGGAAGCATTGCATGACCAGTTTCAGCGACCGTTCTTGAAGTATGGAACGATTGGTCTCGTCTCAATCTCTATTGGCGTCGGTTGTGCCGCTTATATGGCTGGAGACTTAACCGGTGGAGCATTGGGGGTTAGCATGCTCACCGGCGTTGATGCAAATGTGATCGCACCGATCCTTGGAATCATCATTTTGTTAATTGGTCTTTTTGGATCATACAAAATTGTCGAAAAACTACTTATCGTATTGGTTGCGGTGATGAGTGTGACGTTTATTACGACGATGATTGTCGTCGACACTCCGCTCGGTGAATTGTTCCAAGGAGCCTTCATACCTACTGTACCGTCAGGGTCGATCATTATCGTTGTTGCATTAATCGGAACAACAGTCGTTCCGTACAATTTGTTTTTGCACGCTTCAAGTGTACAAGAACGTTGGCGAGATGCGAGAGATTTAAAATCCGCCCGTTTAGATATCATACTTTCCATCGGTTTAGGCGGTTTAATTACGGCAGCAATACTTATTACTGCAGGGGCTGTTATTCGTGGGGTAGAAGTGGAGAGTGTAAATGAATTAGGGATGGCGCTAGAGCCTTTGTTAGGGCCGTGGGCCGTCATATTCATTAGTATCGGCATGCTTGCCGCAGGGTTTTCATCAGCGGTCGCTGCCCCAATTGGCGCCGCATACACGATTAGCGGGGTAATGAAATGGGGCTCGGGTTTTGATAAGAAAGCGTTCAAGATCGTGTTTGGGATTGTGATCGGGATTGGTATTATTACATCAGCGACCGGCTTTGAGCCTCTATCAATTCTGCTGTTCGCACAAGCATTAAATGGCATTATTTTACCGGTCATTGCGATCTTCTTGCTCGTCGTTCTAAACAACAAAAAGCTGCTCGG
Source organism: Geomicrobium sp. JCM 19037 (assembly GCF_000698105.1). Lineage (NCBI taxonomy): Bacteria > Bacillati > Bacillota > Bacilli > Caryophanales > Geomicrobium > Geomicrobium sp. JCM 19037. The sequence continues at coordinate 79,231 of NZ_BAWZ01000010.1, forward strand.
AGAGTACGTCAACTCGGTGAAGTTAAACATTATTGGCGGGCTTATCGTGCTCATTTGTACAGGGCTTGGCGTATATAGTTTAGTGACAGCAATTTTGGATTTTATCGGCTGAATTCGGGCACCGTAACACGTAAGTGAGGTGCTTGTAATGTATTTATTTTCGACTGAAGATGGAACGATGCTGCACTATGATCGAATAGGGGAGGGTGAACCGGTCTATTTCTTTCATCCCCCGGCACTTGGGGCCGCGGTGTTTACAGAGCAAACACCGTTAGCCGAGTGGTATAAGCTTGTCGCATTAAATGCGCGAGGGCACGCCTTGAGCGAGAGTGGGAGAGAACCGCTCTCGCTCAAACTGTGGGCAGAAGACGCCCGAGCGCTCGCAGATTATGAACAAGACGAGCGGGTCGTGCTCGTTGGTTATTCTTGCGGGGGGCTGGCGGCATTGGAATTCGCATTAAGATTTCCAAAGCGTGTTAGGGGCCTCGTGTTGATCGGTGGGTTCCCTGTAGTTGATACGCTTTTATTGGAGCGAGAGTTTAGGCTAGGCGTTTATGCGGCTGAACACACTTGGCAATCTCTTATGTCTAAAGTGCTTTCACGTTCTCATACGAAGCATAAAGAAGCTCGTGAACGCATGAGAAGAACCGTGCAAAGCGTACAGTCTGACGTTTTGGCGAGTTGGTATCGGGCTGGCGTTGAAGCAGATTATACGAACGCACTCGGGCAATTGACGGCGCCAACGTTGCTCGTGTACGGCATTCACGACCGCTACGTACAAGGATATCAATCCACTTTCTATGAACAGGTGAAAAAGGCGAGAATTGACACCGTTTATATTGACGGGGTTGGGCATCAAGTGCCGACGAGAAGGTCAAAAGAGTTCAACGCTGTATTAAGGTCATTCCTCATGAACAATCCGTGAATTATCCATGTGTACTTCAGAAAAAATAAAATGCGTGACCGTTGTTGCCCACGTGGACATGCGGTTGATCCAAGCTTCTGCATCTTTAAAGCTTGGAAAGTGAAGTTTTAGCATGTAGCACGCACGACCAGCAATTCGGTAACAAAATTCAACGTTCGCTTGTTTTTTAATCATTTCTTGAAACGCGTCGTAATTACGGTTCAATAGTGTGGCTTCCACAATGCATTGAACGGGCTTACCGAGCGCTTCGAAATCCACGTTGACGGTATAATTTTTAATTACACCAAACGATTCGAGCTGTTTCATACGCTCTCGAACAGAAGGTGCAGAAAGTGACACGCATTCACTCAATTCTTTCAAGGATATTCGACTGTTTATACGCAATTGTTTGATGATTTCAGCGTCGTGTTGATCGATTTTCATAATGAACGTTTTCTCCTATATAATCTTTAAAATCAAAAGTTTTTCTGTTGAATTATTTTATTATCGAAAGATTCGTCCCGAACATTCGTTCATGATGTTATGTAGGAGGCGATCATATGACTAGAATACCGTACGCAACAAAAGGTGACACCCCATTTCAACAAGTTCTTGGTACGTGTGAACGTGTGATGTGGAAATGGGTCGACTTAGAAGAAGAGCTTATTCATTATGGGCGGTTGTCCGTATCACTGAAAGAACAAGTTCGCCGCACCCTCGCCGAAGTCAATTCCTGTGAATACTGTAAAAGAAAAGGCAAGCCAGATGAGTTGCATATCAATGAACGACAAGTTGTGGCAACAGGCTTCGCAGTTGTTTTTCAACAATTGAATGGGGAAATCCCTGATGCTGTTTTCGCACGGTTACAAGAGACGTTTACAAATGAAGAGGTCGTGGAACTGATTGCGTGGATCACATTTGCAAACGCCTCTCAGCAATTTGGTGCAGCAGTAAAGTTAGGGAGCGAAACGTAAGTTACGCATCTTCGAATATCTTCTCACCCCGGTGCAATCGCCAAGCGATATCCGCAAAGCGCGGCAGCTCCCTCGGCGTCGGGGAATGGGCAGCCACGTAACGGACGAGCGCGACGAGCAACGTGTCCTTTGCCCGTTTCGCAAAGTCATTGTCAAAGGAATTCCAGTTGTCGTATTCAGCAGTAGCAGCCTCATACATTTGCAACGTATGAAATCCAGCGTCCTCACGCAACATTGCTTCGCCAATTGTGGCGAATAATGGTCCGGTATCGGCATGTTTGTCGGAATAACTAAGCGCCCACTGTGCGGCGACTTCTACCGGCTGTTGCGTATCAAAAAGAGCTAAGAAATGATGCAACTCGTCATCGTCAAGTTCGGCTGCAACGGGACGTTTGGCAGCAGGGATGTTCAAGAAAGAATCCAGTGATAAGCTCACGACGGTATGCATCATTGCACGGATGAGGCTCGGATCATGTGACCTTTGTAGTGATGCATGGACGGCGTGGGCGTGCGAGAACGTATGCAACACCGTATTCCAGTCGTCAAAATCGTTCTGCATACTAAAATGAACAATTCTTGTAGCTGCTGCGAGGGTAATGACGCGTGCGATATTCACAAGGGGCACACCTTGCATGATTACTTGCTTTACGGCTTGGATTGAACTGCCATCTTGAGATTCCAGTAATGCGGTAAGGAGTGCTCCGTCATCGAGTGGAGAGGACGGGTTGACATCGGCGCTTTGAATGTCCTCCAGCGCTTTTTCCACGAGCGTATAGTAATCTACGGGCGCACGCCAGCGAGATTTCTCTTCGCTTCGTTCAGCGGTCGTGACGATCATCGGCAATGACGCCAAAATATCGGAATGATACGCGTCATCACATAGCTCAATCGCCTCAAACGCTTTGTTCGTAAAATCAAGGACATGCCCATCATTCATATAATAATGTTCGGTGACTGCGCGCATGACGAGCTGTGCCAACGCTTCTTTGGAGTACGTGTGCATTGCCGAAAGTAGAATTCGTTCTGCCCCTTGTGCATCTCGAACATTCGTGCAATCGGTATACCAGTCAACCCACCGTTCCTCCATATCTGCGCGTGTCGTGAGTGGTGTCAACTTTCGTTTCGGGGCCCGATTTGCCCCGTCACTCGCAACCATAACGAGCGCTTGGTAGAGCGCTTGGACTTGTACACGCAAGTGGAGTTTAGGGAGAACATTGACCATCGCAACGAGTGTCGTTACGCCGCGATCAAACCCGGCGTTGTTTGAAGTGGTACCAAAGCGAATGCCGGCGTGCAAAATGTCCCGAACATGTTTTGTGTCGATCGTGAGCAAACCGACAACGCCTTTGCCAATGAGTAGGCTAAGGTTTTGTTCCAATCCTTTTTGTAGTTGGTTCATATGATAGGTAGCTCTGTCTCCTGTTGCTCGAGCCACATTTACATAAATTTGCTCATCTTGAATGTCGGTTTCATATTTGATGAGATCATCTGCCCAAGGGTCGAGCGTTCCTCCGCTAGAAAGATCAAACCGTGCGTGATGCCATTGACACGTCAATATGCCATTTTTAAGGCTACCCATATGGAGCGGAAAGCCCATATGCGGGCAGCGGTTATCAATCGCATAAACATGCCCTTCATGAAGAAGAACAACAATGCCACCTTTTATCAGTTTCACTCTTTCCTTTTTTAACTCTTCCATCGAACAAGCTTTTTGCCAGCTCATCGTCCATCCCCTCCTCGGTTGTGTAATTCCATTATCCGGGGATTGGCAGTTACACTCATCGAGCATAAGGCTAGATTATCGATACTAAAAAGGGTTGAGCGAGTCGTCAGACATTCGTCGTAGTTGTGTCTACACCGTCTACGTCTGAATATCGTTGAACCATTGATTTTTCAGTGCGAGAATTGCCGCTTGAGTACGGTCGTTGACATGAAGTTTTGAGAAGATGTTCGTAAGGTGGGTTTTCACCGTTTTTTCGCTAATAAAAAGGGCAGTAGCAATCTCTTTATTGCTTTTTCCTAATGTCACTTGGCGAAGGGTTTCCGCTTCTCTTGCCGTGAGAAGAGCAAAGGCATTGGGTCCATCATCCGTCGCGACGTGTGTCATAAGTTGGCTTGCGACTTGTGGGTGCAACGCATGTTCACGCTCGCCGCTCGCCACGTGCACAATCGTCTCGTACAAATAGTCAGGATCAATATCCTTCAATTGATAGCCGTCAGCCCCTGCTCGTATGGCCGGAATGACGTGTTCTTTCTCTGCGGAGCTTGTCAACATGATGATCTTTGTGTCCGGCAAGTCTTTCTTTAATTGTTCGGTCGTAACGATGCCGTTTTGTACTGGCATGATCACATCCATGACGATCACATCGGGCCGTACGTCCATCGCAAGTGCATACGCCTCTTTGCCGTCATTCGCCATACCTACAACCTGAAGATCTGCTTTCGTTTCAAGGAAAAACCGCAGTCCTTTTAAGACGACATTATGGTCATCTACAAGTAGTACCGTCGTTGGCAACGCAAGCTGCCTCCTTTCTTAAGCAAATCGTAATTTTTGTCCCTGCTCTGTGCGCTCGTAACCGAGAAGTCAGCACCGATTTGCTCAGCTCTTTCCTGCATGCTCTTCATGCCGAGACGGCCTGGTAATGAGGCTGCACCGCCAACACCAGGATCCGTAATTTCAAAAACAACATCCTCGTCAACGGTGTCAAGAACAATGGTTAACTGATCCGTTTCTGCATGCTTAAATACATTGTAGATCGCTTCCTGGCCGATTTTTATGAATGACTCGTTCACTGTTTCTGTTAAAGATAACGTTCGACATTGTATGAAAGGGCGTAGACCGAGTCGCAAAGCATGTTTTTCCAGCGTATCGGCAAGCGCATCTTCACGATGTTCTGGCGGAGTTGCCAAATAAGACTTTGCATCTCTTGCAAAGCTTCTTGTGAGAGAGTGCCAACGTCTTTAGCGGCATCGGTAATGGCAGGAAGGTCTTTACATAGAGCTTCAATGCCTTTAGATGTTAACGATAAGGCAAAAAGTTTCTGTTTAACCGAGTCGTGCAAGTCTCTAGCGAGCCGGGTGCGCTCATTCGTAATAAGCAGATCGCTTTGTTTATGATAAAGACGAATCCGTTCAACGGTAGCGCCAATTTGGTAGGCAATGGACTCCAATAAAAGCAACTCTTCTTTTTCAAAGTCTCTCATTCCTGGTGTGGCCAAATTTAACAAACCGACTTTGCTACCTCGAACCGTTAGTGGAACACTGGCATGATGTGTGAGACCGTTCGTATCTGCATGTTTGTCGAGCGACAAAGCGTCGCTAAGTCGCGCACACCGAATGGATTGAACCGCTTGTGCAAGTCGACCTTCACGATAGCGATTTAAACAGTAACAATCGGAACAACCATCTTGTTGTTTCATAATCGCCTGGTCGTTTTTGTTTAACGCTGGCGGGAGTTGGTGGTAGGAGGCAAGTTCGTAATCGTCGTGATGATACAGTAAGAAAATCCAACCCGTTGATAAATTCATCATTTTCAGAAGTTTTTCTAAGCAACTTTGTAACGTTTCAAATATGTCGGTGCTTTCATTTAACGTCTCAGAAATCTCTCGTTGAACGTGTAACAAATAGTCGTAAGAATGTGGTGGGGATTTTTTCATACGATCAACTCCTCTATTTATTTTAGTCCAGGTCGAAAGAATTGAAAAGATGAAAGCTTGGGAAACCGCTGGGATTGCATGTACAATGAAGGAAAAGGGGAGAAGCACGTATGATTTCACTCAAGGGTGTGAGTTTTGTCCGTGAGAAAACGATTCTTGATCAGATTGATTGGGACGTTCATCAAGGCGAGCACTGGGCGATTTTAGGAATGAACGGGGCTGGGAAGACAGCGATGTTAAATGTCATATGTGGCTATCAGTTCCCGACAAAAGGCAAGGTGCAAGTGCTTGGTCAGATGTTCGGGGAATCCCCCTGGCAAGACGTTCGAAAACGGATCGGCTGGGTAAGTTTTTCGTTTTCAGAAAAAATGCAACACCAGCAACAAAATTTTGGCATTGAAGTCGTGTTGAGTGGCATGCACGCGTCCATTGGCTTGCATATCGAGCCGAGTGAGAAAGAAATGCAAAAAGCCGAGCAGTTATTACAGATGCTCGGCGTTGAACATGTTGAACGCCAACCGTACGAACAGATGTCACAAGGGGAGAAACAGCGGGTGTTGATTGCCCGGGCGCTCATGGCGGAACCCGACATTCTCATCCTGGATGAACCGTGCAATGGTCTTGATTTTCTCGCTAAAGCGCAGTTGTTAACGCTCATTGAGAAGATTGCTGATCGAGAGAAGACGACGATTTTGTATGTGACACATCAAATAGATGAAATCTTACCTCAATTCACACATACATTACTACTAAAAGAAGGAAAAGTGTTCTCGAAAGGAAAAACAGAGGAACAAATTACGTCGGAAACATTGTCAGCATTTTGCGAGACTTCGGTTGTCATTCGAGAGAATGAAGGTATGTATTCCTTAGAGATTCCAAAAGAGGTTATTAGATGAATCTATTTGGAACCAATAAGAATTAAAAAAGGGTTACGGAAGAGTTCAATTAGAAAGGGTTGAGACAATGGCTGGATGGACAACAGCGGATATGCCTGATTTGACGGGGAAAATAGCGGTTATTACAGGGGCTAGTGATGGGCTTGGTTTGGAAACAGCCCGGGCACTTGCACTTAAGGGAGCGGACGTCATTCTAGCTGTACGCAGCATGAAAAAAGGCGGCGAGGCGCTCGAAAAAATTAAGAAAGACGTACCGAATGCGGATGTGAAACTAAAAGAATTGGATCTTTCTAATTTGCAAAGTGTGAACGTCTTCGCTGAATCGATGTGTGATGCATATGGATCGTTGGATTTGTTAATTAACAATGCTGGAGTGATGATGCCCCCTTACAAAAAGACGACCGACGGTTTTGAACTTCAATTCGGGGTGAACCATCTCGGCCACTTTGCGTTAACAGGGCAGCTAATGCCTATTATTCAGGCTGCCGAAAACCCACGAATCGTGACGCTCAGCAGCTTGGCCGCTCACAAAGCTTCCATTGATTTTGATAACTTAGACGGTGTAACAGGATACCGAGCGTACACGTTTTATGCACAAAGTAAATTTGCGAACCTTTTATTTGCGGTAAAACTACAAAATAAACTAAAAAACGAGGCGGCTCACGTGAAAAGCTTCGTCTGTCACCCAGGATTATCTCAGTCCAATCTTCTATCAAGAGGAGGCGGCGCGCGTGGAAAAGGTTCTTGCCATTTTTACAAAATCATTTAGCGCAATCGGTTCAGATGGGTGCGCTCCCGACATTATATGCCGCAACAGAGCCGACTTTACGAGGGGGAGAATACGTAGGGCTGATCATAAAAATCGACGTAAAGGGTACCCGAAGGTCGACCCATCAGTGAAGGACATTTACGATGAAGCAACGGCAGATCGGTTATGGGTGTGCTCAGAAGAGCTGACCGGTGTGAAGTTTTTTGAGGGGAAAACTAGTGCGAGTGTGTAGCTTTTAAAGGGAACTGTACTTCCGTTAACCAATGCCGTTCGTATTCTTGGTTCCAAATGCCGTCGATCACCGCTTCCTCGGTGGTCCGGCGAGCTCGTAACGGTTGTGTTCAAGCCAGTCATATAAAGCCGCATGTGTTTCGCCAATTGTTGAATAAGGCCCACGGTGCAAAAGACAAGCAGCGGTGCCCACTTCTGGCACCTGTTTAAAAACGAGGCCGTTCGCATCGGGCTTCTTTTCCGTTACCGCTTCACAAATCTCAACATCAATGTTTTCTACCCGATGTTCAGGGTCGTGGTACATCTGGAAACAATACAGTAACGGGTCCAAACGACAGCCAGCGGCGCGCATACGCTCCCCCATTTCAGGGACAACTTGAAACAAAGCGTCATAGTTAGCAATCCGAAGTCTCATCGAGGCAACGGTTACAGCGGGTAAGCTTTTAATGAAAATGTCAGGGGTTTGCGCTTTCGAAAGATAATATTCTGTTTGTGCAAGCTGTGCTTTAAGAGCTTCCATCTCACCGAGCAATTGCCCGCGTTTCTCTTCGATTAACTCTGTCGCAGATTGATGTGCCAATGTCTCTTCAATCTCTGCATCGTAAAACCAATTTGTCGAAGTGCCATAATGTGATGAAGATCCCCAATTTGCGTCGATTTGTAGTAGCGATACCCGGTTGCCGCGTCGACATGAGCCGGCTTTAAGATGCCGACTTTGTCGTAATAACGCAGCGCCTTTACGGTTACGCGGTTCATTTTCGAAAATAATCCGATGCTGTACATGAACTCACTCCCATTTGAACGTTTTTACAGAAATAATTAAACAGATGCCGGTGAGTACAAATAGAATAAGGAAGCTTACGGTATTGAACTCATTTATCGTAGCAATATCTGTCAGAATTGTAATGCCGTGAGTAAGCGGGAAGATGTGTGCCAACGTTTGCATGAATTCCGGTAGGATCGTAAGCGGGATCGTCGCTCCAGACAATAGAAACATTGGGAAGAATAGAGCGCTGCTAATCGCCCCTGTCGTTTTCTCTCGAGGAGATAAGCTAGCAACGAGCATTCCAATGCTATGAATCGCAATCATAACGAATACATATCCTCCTAAAAATAGCCACACTGAACCAATAATTTCAAGACCAAACCCTAGCCAAGCGATGAGAAAGACGAGCACCATTGAAAGGATGCTTAAAGAGAAACAATGCAACACGTGAGCCGCGAGCAGGTGGATTGGACTAATCGGAGTCACTTTGTAACGTTTGAGCACTTTCTTCTCCCGGTAGGAAGAGAGCGAGAGCGGTAAACTCATAATTCCCGTAGAAACGAGCCCAATCGTGGCAATTGCCGCAAATGCACGGATTAATTCCAGCTGGGTGTCAGCAAACATCCCCATCAAGCCCATGAGCCCAACTGGCAAAAGAATACCAAAAATAACAGACGACATTTCACGAACGGATAATTTCACTTCTGCCATATAAAGTAGCCGCAATGTTTTCATCGTATACCCTCCTCTACGAGCTTTACAAACGCTTCATCCATATTTTCTGATTCTGTTCGGCTCACAACATCTGTTACCGTCCTCTAATGAGCTCTTTGCCATCCTTAATGACGAGAATTTCATCGCATAATTTCTCCACCTCATCCATGTAGTGAGAAGTTAGAAACAACGTAACGCCGGTCTGTTTAAGGCGAAGCAGTGTTTGCCAAATGTCCCTTCTCGCGACAGGATCGAGGCCCGTCGTTAATTCGTCGAGGAAAATCACCTTCGGACGACCCATCATCGCAAGCAAAATGCAAAGCTTTTGCCGCTCCCCACCAGACAAGTCGGAAATGGTCGTTTTCAGCTTGTCGCTCAATCCAAACTCGGCAGCGGTTTGCTGCCAATCAATCGGGTTTTCATATAATGAGTGCGTAATCTCACAAATCTCTCGCACTTTTAGTCCACTTTGGAATGCACTTTCTTGAAATTGAACACCGACGTGTTGAAAGAGCGAACGCCGATTCGCGCGTGGATCGGTGCCTAAGATGCGGATTTCTCCGGCATCCGCTCGCTCTGTGCCGAGCATACAGTCAATCGTTGTCGATTTACCTGCTCCGTTGGAGCCAAGCAAACCAAAAATTGATCCCGCTCGCACAGATATATGAAGGTCTTGGATAGCGATCTTTTGACCAAATCGCTTCGTCAAGCCGTTCACTCGAATTACTTCTTCCATTTGAACTCCCCCTTTTTTAGTGGAACCTCCGTAGTCTATAGGCTCCTCTTAGGGGAGAGTCAAATATGTTCAAATGTAAATTTAATGGAATTGTTTAAGGAAATGGTAAGGTGGGATTTTTCGTTTTTAAGGAAAGGGAATGTAGAAGTGTTAAGTTAGGAGCCAATCATACAAAAAGTGAAAGGTGATGTGTTGTAGAGAAACACGTCTACCTCTCACTTTTTAAAAAGCTATACTCTATGCACATAAATTCCTGCAGATTGATACTGTTTAGCGATATCATCGTCTAGTTGCTGGTCGCTAATAATTGTATGAATTTTTTCTGTTGGTAGCCAATGGACAAGGGATTTGTGACCGAATTTGCTATGATCAGCTAAGACGAAAGTTTGTTCTGCTAGAGAGGCAATACGTTTTTTTGTCTGTGCTTGCAACTCATGACTTTCGCTTACCCCCCATTTTAGATCGATGCCGCTGCAGGAGATAAAAAATTTATCAACGTGATAGTCATTAATGATTTTGTCTGAAGATATTCCGACTAGTGACATTGACTCTACACGTAAATATCCACCGGTTAAAATGACGGTAATATCTTTTTGATGTGCCAATTCAATTGAAACAGAAATTGAATTCGTAATTACGGTAAGTTGTTTATGATGTAAGTTTTTAGCCAGTTGTAAACAAGTTGTGCTCGCATCTAGAGCAATTATTTCCCCATCATTAATATATGATGCAGCCAGTGCAGCGATCGCTTTCTTTTCTTTCATGTTTTTTGATTGTCTGTCTAGTACTGGTAGCTCAAAGCCTTCAGTTTTCTCTTTAGGTATAGCGCCTCCATGAACACGAATAAGTAAATCATGTTTTTCTAAAAACTCTAAATCTCTACGAATTGTTTCCTCTGTTACGCCAAAATCACTACTAAGAGTTGAAACGCGTAATTTATCTTCTTCATCTAACCTTCTAACAATGCGCTGTTGACGCGGATTTAAGTGGGGCCCACGGCCAAATCGCTCACTCTTCGTATACGTCATGTTTACCTCACCTCGTCATCTCATAGCCATATTGTAGCGAAAAAAACGTTGGAAAACAATATTTTACAGAGGGAATCAAAATTAATAATCTGTGTATCAAAAAAATAATGTTGAAAATAAAGATTATATCACTTATAATTACGTCAATAGTTATGGAAGCGCATACATGAAAGGTGGTTAATGAATGAAGCGTTATGCATTTCGCATGAAGATCAAAAAGGGCTTTGAAGAAGAGTACGTAAGGCGACATAAGGAAGTTTGGCGTGATGTAGAGAAAGCGACTGTTGAAGCTGGAATTCATAATTATTCAATTTTTAAAGATGGGCGAGAGTTGTTTGCCTATTTGGAAAGCGAAGATTATGAGAAGGCAGCAAAGACTTTAGCTGCCACCCAAGTGCAACTCGCTGGGAAGCTTACATGGCAGAGATCATGGAATCAGGTCGTGCTAATGAAAGCGGGGAAGATACTCGTTTGTTAAAAGAAGTATTCCATCTTAACGAAACCATGATAGGAGGATGTGCAGATGCGTAAATTTTCTTGGATAGGAACCGGTATTTTAATGATGAGCACTGTGGTCGCGCTAGCAGCTTGTGATGCTGGAGGGGAAGAAGATTCGGTAACAGATGATACAGAAAACAGTGGAGAAGATGCCGCTATAGATGGAGACGGTGGGCAAATCGGGATGAGTGTTCTTGATTTAGGCAACCCGTTTTTCGTTGAACTGACGGAAAACGTCTCGGAGCTTGCTGAAGAACAAGGTTATGATGTTAACATTAATGACCCACGTGATGATGTAAATGAACAGATGAACGCCATTGATAATTTCGTGGCTCAAGGAGTAGACGCAATTATTGTTACTGCAACCGATCAAAATGCAATTAACGAAGCCATCTTACCGGCAGTTGATGCAGGTATCCCGGTTATTGCACATACCACAAAACTAGAAAATGCCGATGCGTGGGTAGGTGCTGACGAATATTCTATGGGTATGGCTCTTGGAACACAAGCGGGAGAGTGGATTGAAGAGGTTCACAATGGTGAAGGTGATGTAGGGATTATCAACTTTGATCAGATTGAGCAAGTCATTCAACGTAAAGAAGGCATTATTGATGGCATTCATGAACTTTCTCCAGCCGTAGAAATTGTCGGTGATCAGCAAGCGGGTGATCCGAATGCTGCTTACCAAGTTTCCGAAGGCTTCATGCAAGCAAACCCCGATTTAATCGGAATATTTAGTTTTAATGATGCGGGAGCACTAGGCGCACAAAATGCGGCTCTATCCGCAGGTAAGGATGGAGAAACATTTGCAGTAGGGGGTATTGATGCAGTACCAGAGGCGATTAGCGCTATTCGTGAGGATGATATTTTCAAGTTTACTGTAGATCAGCAACCACGAGTTACTGCAGAAACAATTATCGATGTGCTTTTCAATATTATGAATGACGAGGATTATGAATACGAAAATGAAATTGAAGTAATGCCAGTTAACGCTTCAAACATTGAAGATTACTAAGAAAAGGTGAGACTGTGGATACAAAGGCGATTCTCCAAGCTGAAAATATAACGAAGCGGTACCCTGGGACAGTCGCACTTAACGACGTAAAGATTGAAATTATGCCGGGTGAAGTTCATACGATCGTTGGTGAGAATGGGGCAGGCAAATCAACTTTAATGAAGGTTCTTGCTGCAGCCGTTACTCCTGATGAAGGCACGATTAAATTTGAGGGTGAGAATGTTCGTTTTCAATCGCCGAAAGAAGCCGCAGATAAGGGAATCGGCATTATATATCAAGAGTTCAATCTCTTCCCGGAGATGACGGTAGAAGAAAACATCATGATTGGTAATGAGAAACGAAAAGGCGTATTTGTGAAAAAGCGAGAGAACATAAAGCGTGTTAGAGATGTGCTTAAACAGTTGAATGTAAACATATCAGCGAACACATATGTTAAACATCTAGGGATTGCTCAGCAGCAACTTGTTGAAATTGCCAAATCTATTTCCAAAAAAGTGAAAGTGCTGATTATGGATGAGCCAACAGCGGCTTTGACGCAAGAAGAAATCGGTAATTTGTTTAATATGATAAACACACTCAAAGCAAATGGAGTCGCAGTAATTTACATTTCCCACAAATTTGATGAGATCTTTGCAATTTCAGATCGTGTGACCGTACTAAGGGATGGGGAATACATTGCAACGAAGCAAATTGAAGAACTCGATCATGATCGTCTCGTACAACTGATGGTCGGTCGTCAATTGAACATCGTTGGTCGCAGTGGAAGTGCTCGAGGTAACATTGCTCTCAATGTCCACAACCTTTCTTCTGAAGGGAAAATCAAGCAAATAAATTTCACTTTGCACAAGGGTGAGGTTCTTGGTGTGGCCGGGCTGATGGGATCTGGTCGCACTGAGCTTGCGAAAACACTCTATGGCCATTACCCAATGGATTCTGGAACAGTTGAAATCAATGGGAAGACGATTAAGCAAATTAAATCACCGCTTCAAGCATTGAAGCTCGGCATAGGTTTAATTCCAGAAGATCGAAAAAAAGAAGGTCTAGTGTTAGAAGGTAGCTGTGAAACAAACATTAGTTTGCCATCATTGAAAAAGTTTGTTAGAGCTGGATTTATTAAAGGCAGACAAGAAAAAGAAATTATCTTGCATTATAAGGAGCAACTCGCCATTAAGTACCAGACCCATCAATTAGCAAAACAGCTGAGTGGGGGAAATCAGCAAAAGTTAGTTATCGCTAAAATGCTTGCGACGGATGTCGATGTTTTAATATTTGACGAGCCTACACGAGGGGTGGACATCGGTGCAAAGCAAGAAATTTATAAGTTAATGGATGAACTATTGCAGCAAGGAAAAGCAATTATTATGATCTCTTCTGAAATGGAGGAAGTAATGAATTTGTCGCATCGAATTGCTGTTATGAAAGAAGGGGAACTCATGGATATCCTCCCACAGCAAGAAGCGACCCAAGAAAAAATCATGCAAATTGCAACCGGGGTGAAACAAGAGTTGGGGGGCTTGTCATGAGCACGTCGTTATCAACCAAATCAAAACGCTCATTTCAAATTACACATGAATTAATTTTGCTGTTTGTATTAATTGCATTAGTTATATTTTTTGCGTCTATGTCGGACAACTTTTTGACTACAGGTAATTTCATTAATATTATACGTCAAACGGCAATGTTAGGTATTATAGCAGCTGGAATGACAATGGTATTACTTATCGGTGGTATTGACCTTTCGGTCGCTTCAAATGTGGCATTGACAAGTGTGGTGACGGGAACGTTATTGTCCACTGGGGTTGACCCAGTACTAGCAGTTTTGGCAGGCGTTGCCACCGGAGTAGCTGTAGGCACAGTAAACGGTCTCATTGTGACGAAAATCGGAATTCCAGCACTTATCACAACGCTCGGAATGATGACGATTGTACGTGGTATTGGGTTTGTTATCACTGATGGTTACCCGGTATTTGGGTTTCCAGAGTCAATCCGGTGGTTCGGAACCGGCTATTTATTCGGAATTCCAGTTCCAGCCATCATCATGGTCATCGTGTTCATAATTGTTTGGATTTTATTGTATAAGACTTATCTCGGTCGCTACATTTATGCGCTTGGAGGTAATCAAGAAGCGGCGCGTTTATCTGGTGTAAATACGCAACGAATGCAATTGCTCGTTATATGACATCCGGTTTCTTATGTTCTATTGCTGGAATGATTCTACTAGGCAGATTAAATTCTGGTCAGCCCAACGCATTGCAGGCATTTGAGCTTGAAGTAGTAACTGCAGTTGTCCTTGGGGGAGTTAGCATCTTCGGAGGACAAGGAAAACTGCTAGGTGTCGTACTAGGTGTCATGATCATGGGAGTACTTGCGAATGGACTTGTGATTCTGAATGTCGGGGAATTTTATCAAATGATCATTACGGGACTCGTCCTATTAATTGCAGTAGGTATGGACAGAATTTATAACCGTAAAAAACAATCATAACGTGGAGGAACACTCATGGTTAATCATTTATGGAAGAACTCAACGAATGTAAAAGGCGAACTCGATGCTCTCGTCTACCGATCCAACTTATTAGGGTTTGATCGTTCTGTTTGCAATTATGGTGGCGGGAACACTTCAGTAAAAACAAAAGAATTGGATTTTAATGGGAAAGAAGTTGACGTCATCTGGGTAAAGGGAAGTGGAGCGGACCTCGCTGATGCACAGCAAAAGCATTTCACGGCATTGCGTATGCAAGATATCACCCTTTTGAAAGAAAGAGAGACGATGTCGGATGAGCAGATGGTTAATTATTTGACAAACTGCAAAATGGACCACTCTCACCCCCGCTTTTCAATAGAAACGTTGTTGCACGCATTTCTACCATTTAAACATGTCGATCACACGCACCCTGACAGCATCATTAGTATCTGTTGCGCGGATAATGGAGAAGAAGTGGCTACCGAACTGTTTGGTGATCGTTACGTATGGGTTCCCTACATTCGTCCCGGCTTTGATCTGTCAAAAATGATTTGGGAGAAAGTTGCCGCTAACCGAAATGCTGAATTTGTGCTTATGGAAAAACACGGACTTGTCACATGGGGAGAATCAGCTAAAGAATGCTATGATCAAACGATCGCTGTAATTCAGGAAGCAGAAATTTTTTTGGAAAGGGAAACGTCACCCCACCCTTTTGGAGATGTAGTCGTAAATTCGATCAGTGATGATGAGCGAAACGAGATGCTCCAAGCCATTTTGCCAGTGGTAAGAGGCTGCGTTAAAGAGAATAAGAGGAATCTGATTGTGACCCATGATGAGAGTGAAGAGGTCCTTGACTTCGTTAATCGAGAAAGAGCACCTCTACTTTCGCAAATCGGGGCTGCTTGCCTGATCACCTTGTCCATACAAAGAGGACACCATTGTTTGTCAAATGGAATCCTTCAACAGAAACGTTGTCGGAATTAGAAGTAGCAATTAGAGAAGGTATTGCCCAGTTTCAATCTTCTTATATCGAATATTTCGAACGGAATAAAAGCGAAGAAGATGTTTTGCGCGAAACGTCTCCTCGTGTCATTTTAATTCAAGGTATTGGGATGATTAATACAGGAAAAGATCTGAAATCAGCTCGAATAAGTCGTGATTTATACCATCGTGCCATCAGAGTGATGACTGGATCAGAAGGGATTGGGACCTTCAGTTCTTTAACGGAAGAAGAAGCGTACCTTATCGAGTATTGGCCGCTAGAATTGTATAAGCTGTCGCTTTCACCACCGGAGGGGGATTTTTCTCGGAAAGTCGCATTTGTGACCGGGGGCGCAGGGGGATTGGTCGTGCCACGTGTGAGCGTTTACTGAATGAAGGGGCTCATGTTGTCGTTGCTGATATAAATAGAGAAGGTGCAGACGAAGTTGTTAATGAGCTCGAAGAGAAATTCGGAATAGGCCGACTGATTGCCTCAACAGTGGATGTAAAAAGTCACGAACAAATCCGATCAGCATTTAAAGAAGCTGTTCTGACTTACGGTGGCGTTGATATTGTTGTTAACAATGCAGGTCTTGCAACATCCAACACCATTGAAGATACAACGGAGGAAGAATGGGATTTGAATATGGATATTTTAGCAAAAGGATATTTTCTCGTCGCAAAAGAAGCATTTCAACTTCTTAAAATACAAGGCATTGGTGGGCAAATGGTTTTTGTAGCATCTAAAAACGCCATCTATGCAGGAAAAAACGTCACCGCATATAGCAGCGCAAAAGCGGCAGAAGCTCATTTGGCAAGATGTATGGCTGTTGAAGGAGGTGAGTATGGCATTCGTGTAAATACTGTCTTACCGGATGCTGTGCTGCAGGGATCGGCAATTTGGGACTCGAAATGGCGGGAAGAACGTGCCGCGAACTATGGTATTGAGGCTGATCAATTGGAAGAACATTATCGAAATCGAACTATTTTAAAAGTGAATGTGACGCCTCGTGATATAGCGAACACCATTGCATTTCTCGTTTCTTCAAATTCAGCTAAGACGACCGGTTGCATGGTGACTGTCGATGGGGGAGTTCCGGCATCATTCACACGTTAATGAGGAGGAAATCGTCTTGAATAGTGACGAAGCATATCAGGTATTTGTGAAACAACAAGAAGATCGAGGCATTGATATTGACGCGGTAAAGGAAAAGTTAAAGTCATTTGTAATTGAAACACCTTCATGGGGATATGGAGATGCTGGCACACGTTTCAAAGTGTTCCAGTACGAAGGTTCACCTCGAAACATTTATGAGAAGTTAGAAGATGCTGCACAAGTGCAGAAACATACTGGCATATGTCCGAAGGTTGCACTTCATATTCCTTGGGACCATGTGGACGACTACTCAGAATTGAAGAGGTACAGTGAAGGCTTAGGTTTAGAAATTGGAGCCATCAACCCGAATTTGTTTCAAGATGAAGATTATAAATACGGAAGCTTGACTCACAACAGTGAGAGTATCCGAAAAAAGGCGATTGAACACCTCTTGGAATGTGTCGATATTGCAAAGCAACTCGGTTCATCTGAAGTTAGCCTTTGGTTAGCCGATGGCTCAAATTATCCCGGTCAGTCAAATATTAGAGCAAGAAAGAAATGGCTGCAATCTTCCTTGGAAAAAGTGTATCAACATTTGAATAATGATATGCGCTTACTCATAGAGTATAAGCACTTTGAACCTTCGTTTTATCATACTGACCTTGCTGATTGGGGGATGGCTTTTCAGTTGTCCCAAAACCTTGGGGAGAAAGCTGAAGTGCTCGTTGATCTCGGTCATCACCCTCAAGGCGTAAATGTTGAACAAATTGTTGCTTACTTACTAGATGAGAAGAAGCTTGGAGGTTTTCATTTTAATAATCGTAAATATGCAGATGATGACCTCATGGCCGGGAGCATAAACCCTTATGAATTATTTCTTATTCTATATCAAATTGTCGATAGCTATTTTGATGACGATGAAGGTGTCCGCCATACAGCCAAACACATATCATATATGATTGATCAGTGTCACTATTTGGAGTCTAAGACGCGGGCGATGCTACAGTCTGTCATAAATATTCAAGCTCAGTATGCAAAGGCGCTACTCGTTGATGTGGATCGTGTGCATCATTACCAGAGAAACAATGATATTCTTGGCGCAGAATATGAAGTACGCAGGCATTTGAGGTAGATGTTCATCCACTGCTTCGCGTCGTTCGTGAAGAGATGGGAGCTTCTGCTGAACCTATTCAGGCTTATTTAGACAGTGGTTATGAAGAGAAGATTCAACATCGCGGGAGAGGCGGAGCTGGCTGGTGAAAGCAATTGCCATAGACATTGGTGCTAGCAGTGGTCGTGTCATTGTTGGATATCTAGAGCGCGGTACGTTCAAATTGGAAGAAATCCACCGGTTCCTCAATAACCCGGTTAGGCCATGTCAAACGATGCATTGGGATATTCTAAGATTGTTGTATGAGGTTAAAAGGGGTCTGGGAAAGGTAAGACTTCAAGGGCATGATGACGCCTCCAGTATTGGCATTGATACGTGGGCGGTCGATTATGGTCTTCTCGACGAAGACGGGGAGCTCATTTCCAACCCCGTTCATTACCGTGACCATCGAACCGATGGGATGGTCGAAGAAGTAAGTAAGGTCATGACAAGGGAAGCCATTTATGAAAGAACAGGCATTCAGTTTATGACAATTAATACTTTAATTCAGTGGTATGCACTTAAGAAAGGGAATGGTTTCAAAGATGCGAAGATGATGCTGATGATCCCTGACTTACTTCGTTATTTTATATCCGGAAACAAGGTTACGGAAGTAAGTAATGCATCAACGACGCAGTTTTTCAACGCCAATCGAAGAGAATGGGACATAGAATTATTAAGGAACTCGATCTCCCATATCATCTATTGCCACCTCTCGTTGAGGCGGGTAATCGGGTAGGAACAATTAAAGAAAGTTTGGCAAAAGAACTAAACCTCCCTGAAATGGATGTAGTAGCAGTTGGTGAACATGATACCGCATCTGCAGTGGCAGCGATTCCGACTCGCGAAGAATCATTCGCATTTCTAAGTTGCGGAACGTGGTCACTGCTTGGAACAGAACTTTCATCACCGTGCATTACTGAGGAAGCATTCCGCGAGAATTTTACGAATGAGGCAGGCGTTTATGGAACAACGAGGTTTTTAAAAAACATTATGGGTTTATGGATCGTACAACGCTGTATGGAGGAGTGGTCGCAACATGATGAACCACTCACCTATGAGGAGATGGGTGAAGCGATAGATAGCACGAAACCATTCGTTTCGTTTATTAATCCAGATGAAGATCGCTTTTTGTCTCCCTCTTCCATGATTGAAGAAGTACGGGCTTATTGTGTTGAGACTGAGCAATATATACCTAAAACAAAAGGAGAGATCCTTCGTTGCATCTTGGAAAGCTTGAGCTTTAAATACCGGTTTACGATGGAGCGAATGGAGGCAATTACAGGTAGAACGAATCGATGCTTGTATCTGGTAGGGGGAGGAAGCAAGAATCAATGGCTCTGTCAGTTTACGGCGAATGCTATTAATCGTCCGGTTGTTGCTGGTCCGACTGAAGCAACTGCACTTGGTAATATCGTTGTTCAGCTGATTGCAGGAAAACACGTCTCCGATTTAAAAACAGCTAGAGAGATGATTGCCAACTCTGTATCCATCAAAACTTATGATGCGAACTATTTATCTGGTTTGGAGAGGTCTTACGAACGCTTCGTAAGCCATTTGAGCATTACTGCAAACTAGTAATAAAACAGCACCCAACCAATTACGGTTGGGTGCTGTCTATCAAACTCATTTATTCATCCACGGGTACGTCAGTGATTCGCCATGAATGGGTTTGTTCAATTTGTCTGTCGGACAAATCATCTAGGAAGCGATAGGGGACGGTCAAGTCGACGGTTACCGTGTCACTCTCTACAGCTGGCCAAACGATTGTTGATGTGTAGTAACCTCCTTCATCGAGTCTCCCAATATCACCTGTGTATCGTTCTGCAAGTGGGACGATGAACTGTTCATCTTCTTCAGCTTGTTCGACCCAATCTTCAGCGGCTGTTCCTTCCAGTGGCGCTAAGTAATAGTCTAGTGGAAAATAGCGCTGATCGCCGTGTATGATGGTTGGGGCATAGGCAGTGAATTGACTTTGGCCAACGGAATCATCTACATGCCAACCTCTTGCCCCATATGGCCTGCCAAACCCAAAGTTAAGGGCGTTATAGCTAGAACCTACATCTTCCAAGTATCTAACGGTAATTCTTCCTACGAATAAATCATCGACGCGCTTTATTGATTCAATCTCAATTTCGCCGTCTTCATTCTGAATAGTGCTTGGGTATTCAACTTCGTCCCCTAGAACTTCAGGCATATCAGTTTCAGTCTCTACCTCAATCGTTTCTGCAGGCGGTGTAAAGTGAATGTCAACGCGACGATTTAGAGCTCTTCCTTCTTCAGATTCGTTGTCAGCAATCGGTTCACGGAGAGATTCTCCGCGAAACTCAACGTCAAATGCATCAAGATCAATGCTGTTTTCCAAGTATACTTGAACAGACTCGGCACGATCTTCTGACAATTGTTGGTTGTACTCTTCTGTACCGTCATTATCGGTATGACCGACAATGACCAACTCCCCACCTTCAGCTGACACGAGTACGTCAGCCGCGGCAGCTAGTTCTTCATCTGCTTCTTCCATCAACTGAGCCGAGTCAAAATCGAACAACACATCGCTTGAAATCATGAGCGTTGAATGTTGGATTTCATCAATTCGACTTACAGAACTTACAATACTTTCTTGATAACTTTCGATTGGAAATACTGAAGCTTGAACACGGGCTAGATCTCCGTCGTACTCTGCGCTTATATGCGCTCGGTCGAGTTCTCTTTCAATGATTTCCTCAACGGATGGTATGACGTGGGAAAAGAATGATTCATCGTCTTCGCTAAGCTCTTCTCTTTCTTCTTCAGACAATTCACCAAGTCGCTCATCAATGGTCAAGGCACCAACGTCTTCGCGATCCACAACAGGTATATGTTCAATAACGCCTAGTCTTCGAAACAACACATGGACAGAATCGGTATCTGGAGCAGTAAATACTCCGTAATACCTCGCAGGTTCTGAGTTATCCCCAAAGGTAATCTGAGTGTTGCGACTGCCTTCACCAAAAAACGTATGCATCGCGATGTAGTCATCTTCTTCGAGCAATAAAGCAGCAGAAAGAGATGTGGTCATCTGCTCAGGATCAATGATTCGAATATCTAATCCTTGCTGAGAGGAAGTCCCCTCTCCAGTGAATACACCAGGGTCAAAAAGACCGGTAATCGTCGAACGTACATCATCTTCACTGTCAAGCGTGACCGGGAGAATGGCGTAGTCACCATCACGAATGATCGGTCCAACTTCCCCTTGAATGTTAAAGGTGACGTCATCCCTCAAATGCCACAAATCATGGATAAACGTGACCCCTTCCAACTCTAAAGGCTCTGTATGATCTTCTGTATCAGGCTCTTCTTCATGTGTTGTTTCTGGCTCTTCATCAGGCTGGGGTTCTTCGGTTACTTCATTGTCACTACAACCAGTTACGATTATAAGAATCAGAATTCCTGAGAAAAGTTTTTTTAGCATCAGTGTTCTCCTTGAATTTTTTTATGTTAAATCGTTCTATTATTTAGAATTAATCATCGTTTATTGTACACGAATTGTGAGAAAGGGGAAACAAGAAAGCCGCTCACCAATTGGTGAACGGCTCGTGCCATGTTTAACGTTCGTCTTCGTTGTCACCCCAGCATTCAGTGTTTTTAATCTCGGGGTATTGGGATGCGTAGAAGACAGGGTCTTTGCCGGCTTTTCTTTGCTTCGTATAGTCTTGCAGTAATGTGACCGCTTTTTTCGTAAGCAGCAGAATGACGGTAATGTTTACGATCGCCATCAGTGCCATAAACAGGTCAGCCATTGTCCAGACAAGTTCTACGGTCGCAATACCACCAAGAATACCCATTATGAGGAAAGCGACTCGATAGATCGGCAACCAACGTGCACCATTTTTAAGGAATTCGATATTCGTTTCACCGAAATAGTAGTTTCCGAGAACCGAACTGTATGCGAAGAAGAGAATGGCAATCGCTACAAATGCACTGGCCCATTCGCCGATGTGTTGACTCATCGCAAACTGCGTAATCGTTGCACCTTCCCCTTCAACGTCCATATAACCGGTAGAAAGAAGAATGATAAATGCGGTACTAGAACAAATAATCATCGTATCAAAAAAGACGCCAAGGGATTGAAAGAGACCTTGTTTTGCCGGGTGCGATACGTTTGCGGCAGCGGCAGCATTTGGCACACTCCCCATACCGGCTTCGTTTGAGAATAATCCACGTCTTGCACCTTCCATAATTGCAGCACCAAACCCGCCGCCAATCGCTTGAGATAGACCAAACGCTTCACTAAAAATTAGTGAAATTACACCGGGAATCTGCTCGATGTTCGTTACAATAATATAAAGTGCAACCGCGATGTAAGCGACCGCCATAAATGGAACGATTAGCTGTGTCACTTTTACAATTCGTTTGACCCCACCAAAAATAATGAGTGCCGTTAGCGCGGCAAGGATGAGCGCCAACATGAGACGGTTCGTATCAAAAGCGGTTTGGAACGAATCGGTAATCGTATTTACTTGCAACGCATTAAAAATCATACCGAAACAAAGGACAATAAGAACGACAAACAAAATGCTGAGCCAGCGTAATCCTAATGCTTTGTGTATGTAATAAGCTGGCCCTCCACGGTAACGATCTCCGTCCTTTTCTTTATACAACTGGCCAAGTGTACTCTCGATAAACCCGGTCGCCATCCCGACCGTTGCAATGGCCCACATCCAAAAGACAGCACCAGCCCTCCGACGGTAATGGCTAGAGCCACCCCTGTGATATTCCCTGTTCCTACCCGTGCGGCAGCACTAATTGTAAACGCTTGGAACGCAGAAACACCCGTATCGTTTTTACGTTTTTCAGTAATGACACGAAACATCTCCGGAAACATGCGAATCTGGACAAAATTCGTACGAATTGTAAAATAAAGACCGGCAATGATGAGCAAAGCGATAAGTACATACGTCCAAAGCACATCATTCACAGAGCCGACAATGCCTTCTAAAAAAGGAAGCTCTAAAGCAAATCCTTCATCAAACATCTGATCATTCCTTTCTTTTTAAAGTATGGGCTACATTTACCCATTCATTCGTTTCGTTAAACGACAGCAGATTCAATAATATGCAACGTTTTGTTCGTCGCATTCAACCTTGCTCGAACGCCAAGAGGCAGAGTAAGTTGAGGAGAGCCGTGCCCCGCTTGTAAATTATAAAGAATCGGCTTTTGGTAAGGACTAAGAATGCGATCACACACGTCTATGACGGTGTCACCGTTAGGGTAATCTTTGGAATCGCAATCTTTACACGTGCCGAGCACAAAGCCGACGGCCTCATCAAGCTTGCCGGCGAGCGACAGTTGTGTGAGCATCCGATCAATCGCATACGGTTCTTCATCCACATCTTCTAAAAAAAGTATTTTTCCTTTCGTGTCAAGCTCAAATGGTGTGCCCATGAGGCTTGCAATGACAGAGAGGTTGCCACCGACGAGCTCCCCTTCAACCGTCCCATGGGAGAGGGTTTTCAGCGGGTAGTTGCTCGGATTAAAGAGTGTGCTCGGAAACCCGTCTGCTTTCATCGCTTGTAACAGTCGATCGGTTGTAAAGCGGTCTGCATCTAACAGGTCAGATGTTGCCATCGGGCTATGCATAGTGACCATGTTCGCCCGTTGCGTGAAGGCGATGTGCAGAGCGGTAATGTCGCTGTAACCAAGAAAGAGTTTCTGGTGCTTTGCGATCAGGTCATAATCGAGAAACGGCAAAAGTGAGGCACTCCCGTATCCGCCACGCAAACAGAGAATTGCATCGACATCAGGATCAACGAATAATGTGTGCAACTCTTCAACCCTTTCACCAATTGAACCGGCAAGATAACCTGGATATTCTTTAAACGGCCGTGAAGTAACGGTCTTGAAACCATAACCTTCAAGCGTTCTCGTCGCTTCTTCGAATTGGTGGCGCTTGGCAGGTCCTGACGGCATGGCGAGGCCGAGCGTGCTATTTGTGCCGATCCCTTTTGCTTTTCGTTTCTTTTTCATATCCATCCCTCCAATTTTTACCATTATATGATGATTGTGACGAGTAAAACAGTAAAAAATCGGGAAATGTACGAATAGGACAACCATCTGAGGAGGCCAATAGATGACTGAGCTTACAGAGTTAAAAGAACGGATTGATGAAGTACTCACTGAAAATCGCGTCGGCGTATTGTCTACAATCAAAGAGAACCACCCTTACGCCCGCTATATGACGTTTTACCATGAAGGACTCACATTGTACACCCCGACCAATGCCCATGCACACAAAATTGAAGATATTGAAGAAAACCCCCACGTCCACATTTTAATGGGGTATGAAGAACACGAAGACGGCAACCGCTTCGTCGAAATTGAAGCAACCGCCGAAGTCGCCACAGATCCAACAGACAAACAAAAAGTTTGGTCAGAAAAAATTGCCAAAAAATATTCCGGACCTGAAGACGAGAACTTCGTCGTCCTCATTTGCCGACCGACCGTCATTCGTTACCGGTCCGATGAAATTCCTGAGTCTTACCAAGAGTTAAGGATGTAGCCCAAATAAAAGCCGAGTACTTCTTAATGAGAAGTGCTCGGCTTTTTTCTTGTTGGTTATAGGCATACCTTCATTTGATTATTTTTATAGCACCGACAACGATAACAATGATCGATACTACGGAGGTTACGCATAAAACTACTACCCCTGCGATCCCTAGCCCGAAAGAATTTTCAGGTTCTGAAAACAGGATAAAGCTAAAAAATGTCGCGACGCCAAAGAGCAATAAAAGAATCCCGGAAATGATAAGCAAAGTAGGGTTATCCGTTAGGAAAACTAGCAAAAGCACAATGAACGAAATGATAAATGATGCAATGTAAACAAAATGGGAAATATCTTCAAACATGAGTCCTCCTCGTTATTACAGCATATTAGAGAGAATGTTCAATCAATTATACTGAGTTAGAGCGATTACAGCAATAACCACACATGTGACCGTGATCGTAATCGATATGAAGGCAACGTGATTTTTTTTCTTTTTTGTTCGTGAAAACGAGTGTTGTTAATATGGCGTTAAGGATACTTGAAAAGATAAAAACAAAAATCAAAGGGATTGCGGAAATGAAAATGAAGTCTTCAAAACTGATCACAGCTACGTAGGGAAGAGTAACAAGTGTAACCACCATCCCAATGCTTAAAAATAACGACGTGTAACTTTTCCAAGAGTAATATCTCAAATGACGATCTCCTTTAGTTTCGACATCATCTATGTGAATCCAGCTCGACAGCGGGGCATCCTTAGACGGAACGAACGGAAACCCCGCCGTGAACTTGTACCGGAGACGGGAGCTGTGCGGAACGAAAAAAGGGAAGCCCCGGATTTTGTGCCGGAGAAGGGCGCTGTGCGGAACGAAAAAGTGTAAGCCCCGGATTTTGTGCCGGAGAAGGGCGCTGTGCGGAACGAAAACGATTAAGTTCCGGAATTTGTGCCGGAGACGGGTGCTGTGCGGAACGAAAACGATTAAGCCCCGGATTTTGTACCGGCAAGAGGGGCTAGGTGGGCACCACCAGCGTAAACATCCCTCTTCGCCTTCCAGAACAGCTTTTCCTTGTTGACTTAGTTAACTTCATAAGAATTCCTCCAATATTTAGCGTTTGCTGTGCGCTTAACTCATTGAATTGTTTGGGAGGTGGTCATTTTTTGTGGCGTGAAAACTTTGGGAGATTAAGGCTGACAGTTATGAAATTCCTTCAATTATAAAGAAATGCGAATAATGGATCATAAGTCATTATACGCATCTATTATCTAATGTCGTAACCCGACTTTTAGAAGTTAATAGATGTTAAACTGTACATGTCGTTAGGAGGTCACCGTAATTAAGAATGCATATCTGATTTCCACAGTAGTCTAATGCATATTCGGAATAATTTCTACTTTATGTCATCATTCCTTTTGAATTACCTTTATTTCCTGTACTTTTAGCAGTAAGTGTGTTGTTTAATACTGAATTTTTTTCTGAAAAAGAAAATCTGGCGGGTAAAACTGCAAATCTTATATTGTCGTTCTTATTCTTCATTTTGTTCGTTTTATTTATGTTTTCCTTTATTTCTTGATCCGTTCTTTACATTAGCATTAAGAAGTCCAACTGCCCCATATATTCATTTAAGTGACACTTGAGAAAGAAAAATTATCATTTTACACGTGGATGTGCACATAAACGGAGTCAACGGTCACAAAATGTGATCTATGTGACCGTTGACGGCCGAAAGTGTCCGGTTTGAAGGCTGGATTGTCACATAAGCGACAGGTCATAATATTCCTTGCTCCAGGTGGTGACCCTAGGTCACATCTTTATACCCTTCGGCCAACGTTTTTCGTGTTGTCCGCAACCTTTGCAGTATCGCTCAAAGGTCGGCAACGAAGTTGTTGAAGTGAGATGAACTTGAACAGACAATAGGAGGGCGTTTGCCTGTAAAGACCGATTTCAGTCATCGGTTTCAGTGAATTTCTTTCGTTCAACTTATACAACTTAAAATCTGCGCTAAAGTTAGCGGTAAAGAAACGATTTCGCTTAGGAAACCTCAAACTAGAGCGCAGATTCAACAGACATGAAGCCCTTCCCTCTACAAAAACTCCGAAAACGAGCGGGCAATACGGGTTTTTGCTCGGTCAAGCAGTGTGCGGTTGCCGACATCGGCTTCAGTCAATTGGCGTGCACCAGCGAAGTCGTCTTCGAGGGTTTGCACGAGTTGTTGAACGAACGGACTGCCGGGCAGAAAGAGGTCAAGCTCATCATTAAGATGAAAGCTGCGTTTGTCAAAGTTGCTTGAGCCGACGAGAGCTGTTCTTTTGTCGACGATGATCGCTTTACCGTGATAGAAGCCTTCCACATATTGATATACTCCGCAACCGGCGGCGAGCAGGCTTGGAATGTAGGCGTAGGCGGCGGCTTTGACGAAGTTATGGTCTTCGATGGCTGGAATAAGGACGGTGACGTTGACGCCGTTTTTTTGTTTGGCAATGAGCAGGTCTTGCAGCGCTTTGCCGGGTACATAGTAGGGTGTCACAATTCGAATAGAGTGCTCGGCTGTAGCGAGCCAATCGTACAATTGATCGGCCAACCCTTTTCCTTCACTATAAAGCAGTTGTAATCCCTCGCCACTAACGGGTGAGACGGACTTTTGAGGGAGCAAAGGGGTAGGGGCTCCTGCTCCCGACCAGTCATCTAAGAATAATTGCTGGAGGTCATCGACGATTTGACCTTCTACACGCACGTGAAGGTCCCGCCAAAATCCGTACTTCGGGTCTTTGCTCACATATTCTTGGCCAACGTTAAAACCACCGATATAACCGATCTTTTGGTCAATGACCCCAATTTTTCGGTGGTACCTTCGGTTAAGATTATAGAACAAGTACGGGAATCTCGGAGCGTGGATGTAGGAGAAATAAACGCCAGAATGTCGCAAGCGCTGAATGGTGGGCTTGGAAATGGACGAGCCAGCCGGTCAACGAGTATACATACTTGTACACCGTCTCGTGCTCGGCGTTCCAGTAAGTTCAGCAATTCTGTACCAATGCCGGGTTCTTTCCATATAAAAAAAGAGAGATGGATGGTTTGTGAGGCTGATTCGATATCGGTCTTTAATTGCTCGAAGAACGCGCGACCATCGCTGATCAGTTGTGGATGCCCGTAGCGGATGTTGGTGCGGGTCGCTGTCGTCGCCTTTTTATGATGATCAGCTCGGCCCCCACGAAAATCAAGATTGATAAGAAGTAGGATGAGAAGAACGATAATAAGTATTGACAATACAATCGCGGTGGTCACGGTAGCGCCTCCTTTCTAACATTATTATGTCCGAGAAAGAGTCTGTTCATGAGCAACGAAAAAAATGAATGGTCGTTCAGTGTTTTTTTTGTTATACTCTTTGTAATAGACAAAAAAAGGGGTAGGAAAGGAGCGTACTCATATGGAGATTTTCCATTGGATTCATGTAATCGCTTTCTTGCTAGTCACAGCGTACGCCGTATACTTATTTGCAAAACTCGTAAAAACGAGAATAGGATTTATTAAGCTCGGTCAAGAAGCGAAGTTCATTCTCACGTCGAAAGAACGTCGGCAAGCGGTGCTTGTAAACGTCTTTGGGCAAAAGAAATTACTGAAAGATAAGAAAAGTGGTATCATTCACCTGATTTTCTTTTATGGCTTTTTAATTGTACAGCTCAGTGCCATTGATGTGATTTGGAAGGGGATTAACCCAGGCAGTAGTTTGCCACTAGGGCCTTTGTATCCGTTGTTCACGCTTTCACAAGAAATTGTCGTACTTTTAATTCTTTTCGGTGTCGTTTGGGCATTCTATCGCCGCTACATTGAGAAGATTGTTCGCTTAAAGAGAAACTGGAAAGCTGGTCTCGTACTCATCCTCTTGAGTGGTGTCATGGTATTCAAGCTCATGACGAAAGGAATGGAGGCGGTTGCTGGTGGATCGGCAGTATGGTCGGTTTATGAGCCTGCTTCCTCAGCAATTGCTGCCGGACTTGGGTTTGTTGGCGCTGATGTAGCGACAGCATTGTTTTACGTGTTCTGGTGGTTCCACTTATTGTTCTTGCTCACTTTCCTCGTGTACATTCCGCAATCCAAGCACGCCCACTTAATTGCCGGGCCTGCAAATGTATGGGTTGGACCGACGCACAAAACCGGGAAGCTTGAAGCGATTGACTTTGAAGATGAGTCAAAAGAAGAGTTTGGTAAAGGGAAAATTGAAGATTTTGATCAGAAGCAATTGCTTGATTTATATGCTTGTGTAGAGTGCGGACGTTGTACGAATATGTGCCCTGCAACTGGAAGCGGAAGATTCTTTCACCGATGGACTTACTGCTAAAGATGCGTGATCACTTAACAGAAAAAGGTGCGGCAGTTACGTCGCAAAGCCCGTGGTTACCAGCATTTGCATTTGGCAATGCGACAGCGAATCAACTCGCTGCACAAGGTAGTGAAGAAGCAGCGGCTTCATATGATGTGAACCTCATTGGGGATGTCATTACTGAAGATGAACTATGGGCATGTACGACGTGCCGAAACTGTGAAGACCAGTGTCCAGTTATGAACGAACATGTTGATAAGATTATTGATATGCGCCGATATCTTGTGCTGACAGAAGGGAAAATGGACCCAGAAGCACAGCGGGCCATGACGAACATTGAACGTCAAGGCAACCCGTGGGGCATTAACCGAAAAGAGCGCGAGAATTGGAGAGACGGTCGCGATGATATCGATGCTCCGACTGTAAAAGAAATGAAGAAACGGGAAGAGACGTTTGAATATCTGTTTTTCGTTGGATCGATGGGTTCATATGATAAGCGTAGCCAGAAGATTGCTGCATCGTTTGCGAAGCTGATGAATGAAGCGGGCGTGAAGTTCGCAATTCTTGGAAACAAAGAGAAGAACTCTGGAGATACACCGAGACGTATCGGTAACGAGTTCTTGTTCCAAGAGCTTGCTGCGGCAAACATTAGTGAATTCCAAAAGAACGACGTGAAAAAGATCGTCACAATTGATCCCCATGCGTACAACATATTTAAGAATGAGTACCCGGAGTTTGGTCTTGAAGATGTCGAAGTGTACCATCATACCGAATTACTCATTGATTTGTTACAAGCTGGAAAGTTAACACCGACGCACGAGTTAAATGAAACGATTACGTATCACGATTCTTGTTATTTAGGCCGTTACAACGATGTGTATGATCCACCAAGAGAAATCTTACGTGCATCCCAGGTCTTAAAGTTGTTGAGATGGAGCGAAATCGCGAAGACGGCATGTGCTGTGGTGCTGGTGGCGGTATGATGTGGATGGAAGAAGAAGCTGGACAGCGTGTGAACGTATCCCGTACCGAGCAAGCGTTAGCCGTTGACCCAACAATGATCGGGAGTGCGTGTCCATACTGCTTAACGATGCTTAGTGACGGTACGAAAGATAAAGAAGTTGAAGAGTCTGTTGAGACCCTTGACATTGTTGAAATTCTTGAACGTTCGGTTGTTGGCGTAAAATCAGACGTCACAGAGTCTGCGTAACAGATTTGAATGTGAAGGAGCGAGTGTGATGACAAAGACGGTCATTGTCGACGGGGCGAGAACCCCGTTCGGCCGCTTAGGCGGAGGGTTGTCGAGTTTAACTGCGATGGAACTTGGTGGCGAGGCGATGAGAGAGGCACTGCGGCGAGCAGGGACAGACCCAAATCGTGTAGATGAAGTTATCGTCGGTCATGTATTGCAAGGGGGTCAAGGTCAGCTCACCTCGCGCCAAGCGGCAAGACAAGCGGGCATTCCTTGGGAAGTAAAGACGGAAACAGTGAATAAAGTGTGCGCTTCAGGGATGAGAAGTGTGACGCTAGCGGATCAGATTATTCGTAGCGGGGACGCAAGCCGAATCGTTGCTGCAGGAATGGAGTCAATGAGTGCGGCACCTCATTTTATGAAAGGAATGCGTACCGGTCAGAAGATGGGAGACGCTTCGCTTCAAGACCTTATGATTCACGATGGGCTCACTTGTGCGTTTGAAGGAGTACACATGGGCGTGTACGGTAATGAGAATGCTACGAAGTTCGGCATTAGCCGTGAGTCTCAAGATGAATGGGCGCTTCGCAGTCACAATCGTGCTACAGCAGCTGAAGAACGCGGCGTGTTCGCAGAAGAAATTGTACCGGTGACGGTATCAACGCGTAAAGGCGACGTGACAGTATCTGTTGACGAAGCAATTCGAAAAGATGCGACACTCGAAGGGTTCCAAAAGTTAAAGCCGGTCTTTGGCAAAGACGGAACGATTACCGCAGGCAATGCTCCGGGTGTCAATGATGGTGCGTGTGCGCTCGTCGTCATGAGTGAAGATGCGGCTAAAGAAGATGGTCTGACCCCAATAGCAACGATTATCGGCCATACAGCTCTTGCTGTGGAAACAGAAAGGTTTCCTGAAACACCAGCTCATCATTGATCAGCTATGTGAAAAAACAGGCGTGTCCAAAGATCAAATTGATTTATTTGAAATGAATGAAGCATTCTCAGTCGTGGCACTTGTCGGTGAAAAACTGGCGGGCATTGACCCTGAAAAGGTAAATGTAAACGGAGGTGCTGTTGCGCTCGGTCACCCGATTGGTGCGAGTGGAAACCGCATTCTTTTAACACTTGCCTACGAACTGAGAAGACGTGGCGGAGGCATCGGTGTTGCTGCGATTTGTAGTGGTGGCGGTCAAGGTGACGCTGTGATGATTTCTGTGTGAAGGCTAGAGGACCGGGCGTAGTTGTTCCGGTTCCTCTTTGTTTGATGTAATACTGAGCGCTCGCTCAGATTAACAGGAAGGGAAGTAACGCTGTGAATCTTAATCCGAATGAACAAGAGGAGATGCTTCGCAACGTCGTGCGAAAATTCGCTGAAAATGAGGTTCAGTCTTGGGTTCCTTCGATGGAAAAAGATGAGTTTCCTTATGGGCTTGTGGAGCAAATGGGTGAGCTAGGTTTGATGGGGATACCGGTCCCAGAGGAGTACGGTGGGTCAGAGATGGGCTTTGTTGCGTACATCGCCACGATTCATGAGTTATCTAAAATTTCTGCGTCAACAGGTGTGATTCTTTCCGTGCACACATCCGTTGGAACCGGTCCGATTGTGAAGTACGGAACAAAAGAACAAAAGCACGCCTATGTGACCGACCTTGCACAAGGCAAAAAAATTGGTGCTTTTGCACTCACTGAACCTGGCGCAGGCTCGGATGCGGCTTCTCTTAAGACGACAGCGGTCGACCGAGGAGACCATTACGTGTTAAATGGCACAAAGGCGTTTATTACAAATGCGGGTGCTGCAGGCGTGTATATTGTATTCGCACGTACGGGCGAGGAGCCAGGCAATCGAGGCATTAGCGCGTTTATCGTTGATGCAGATTCACAAGGGCTGATGGTCGGCAAAAAAGAGGAAAAGATGGGGATGCACGGGACGAATACGAGTGAGCTCATTTTTGAAAATATGATCGTTCCGAAGGAGAATCTCCTCGGGGAGTTAAATGATGGCTACCGTGTCGCTTTAGCGAACCTTAATGCAGGAAGAATTGGAATTGCGGCTCAAGCCCTTGGCATTGCTGAAGGAGCGCTACAGCGAGCCGTTCGGTATGCGAAAGAACGGAAACAATTTGGCTCGAGCATTTCCAGAAATCAAGGCATCTCCTTTAAGCTCGCGGAAATGGCAACTGAAGTTGAAGCAGCGAAGTGTCTCGTCTATCAAGCCGCAAATCTTGAGCAGTCTGGCGTGCCCTGTGTGAAAGAAGCGTCGATTGCCAAATTGATTGCGTCAAAAGCGGCAGTTGAAGTCTCACAACAAGCATTGCAAGTATTTGGTGGTTACGGGTATACGAAAGAATATGAAATTGAGCGATATTTCCGTGACGCCAAAGTGTGTGAGATCTATGAAGGCACAAGTGAAATACAAAAAATGGTCATCAGTAAGCAGCTGATGAACAAAGGGTGATAAAGCGTGAACTTTCAACTAACAGACGAACAACAAATGATCCGAAAAATGGTGCGGGATTTTGC
>NZ_BAWZ01000009.1:0-118668 GCF_000698105.1 Geomicrobium sp. JCM 19037
TACTCGGTCAGACATTTCCTGCTGTAAATTGAGCAGAGCCACATCGCGATATAAAGCGTCTACGGTCGTTTTCTTGCCGATACGCTCACCTTTGTATATGAGGTTACCGTCCGTGTCCTCGTTGAGTTGATCGAGGTATATCTTATTGTTGTGGGTGTGATGGATGCCGGTGTTGGCGACGTGCTCATCAAATGACTCCCCGTCCGCCATACGCCTCCACTCACGCCACTCTTGACGGTCACTAGCCCAGTTGCGGTACATGAATACTGCGT
This sequence comes from Geomicrobium sp. JCM 19037, assembly GCF_000698105.1. Lineage (NCBI taxonomy): Bacteria > Bacillati > Bacillota > Bacilli > Caryophanales > Geomicrobium > Geomicrobium sp. JCM 19037. Next base: position 273 of record NZ_BAWZ01000009.1, read on the forward strand.
CGCTATCAGTGCTTAAGAACGTCTGATAAGCGTAGGCGTTGTCTTGCTGATAATTTGTCGTGACTAGACCGTGCTGCGTCGGCCAACCTGCGTCGGGATTCCATGTGCGGAATGTAGTGATTCCGAGTGGGTATGAAGATGGTGCGTCTGTTGCTGAAGCGAAATCCAGTTCGAGCATGTTTACTGCTTCGCTCGTCGGATCGGGAATTCCGTCCGCAACGGTATCAATATATGTTTTCGCCTGTTCATACGCTTTAGTTGCTTTCTCTTGCGCACCTACCGTGTTTCGACAACGGCATCCAATGTATCGTAATTATCGTTAAAATATTCCCGCTTTACATGTTCGTTTCCGCTACTAAATTTGCGCAAACCTAGTCGTTCTGTATTTTGTCCGTCGGGCATTAGTTATCCCTCCATGTTTCTAATTCGTCCCACGTCAGTGTTTCCACAAAATCCCACGTTAATTTCTCTAACTCGTCCCACGTAAGATACGTAAACTCAAACTCAACCGCAAGATGCGCCGGTATAATCTCGCGCAACGCACGTTCAGTGTCCGCTAAATTTGACGGTACACCACGCGTTCCGACGAACGTAATTGTGACGGTGTAATCTGCGTAATGTTCCGTCACGTCAACGGCCCCGCCGTCGTATGATTCCGCTACCTCTTTAATGTGCGCAACAGTAGCGATACCCGCGCCACGCATACGCGCTCTGATGTTCGACCGTCGTTCCGCGTAAGTTAAGCCGTCACCATCAAGCGCAAATACACGCTCCCAATTGGCGAGACCCCATGTCGCAGTATTGACGCTAAATTGCAGCAAGAGATCACGCGTATCGTCTTGGAGACGCTCAAACATAACGGCTTCCGCGTCGATAATGGCGCGGCTTTCCCGTAGTTCACCGTAATACGACGGCATTGAGTCATACATACTTTGCGCAATGTCACGTTTATACTGCGCCATCTGTAAACGTCACCTCGCCTTTAACTGCGACTTGGTTTACGTCCACTTCGATATTACTTGCGCCGCCGTTTACGGTTAAATCCGTATAGTCAACGACACGCGGCACGCCAAGTAATATCGACGCGATTTGCGTATAACGGACGAGCGTATCTTTAAACGCCAACGTAGACAGATATTCCGTTAGCGCCGTACTAAATTCCGTGACTACTTCATCAACGTTACTGTCTCGCGCAACATGTATGGTAGCCGACACGTTAATAGGCACTTCTTCCGCCGGCTCTACGTAAACGTCTGCGTTAATCGGACGCTCCGCTTCGATATGTTCTTTTACCGCGTCGATAACGTAATCCGATGGCGCTGTTGCTTCTGTATCCAAGATAACGACTAACACCGTGCCCGCGCCGTGATAGGTCGGGTAAACGAGCGCATCGCCTACGCCCGGCACTTCAAGCGCCCACTGGCGATAGTGTGCGGCATTGCCCGACGTTACCGGCTGTCTTGCGCGCTCAAAATAGCGTTGCCGTAAAGATTCGTCGTCCTCTTCGTTACTGCCACCGACAAACTCGGAATCATTACGCACGGATACCACGTCAAATAAGTCGCCGACTAGCGCCTCAATTTCGCCCGGTCCGATATTACCGCTAAGACCACCCCGTTGCGCAGTTACAACGACTTCGGCAAAACCAGCGTCATTAAGCGTAACGTCGGCATCCGTCGTAAAGTATATCGGCGCGTCAGCACCCGCAACCACACGTGACCCCTGCGGCACTAATTGCGCTGGCTCACCGTCAAATTGTACGATACCTTTTGCGGCGACGGCTGGGCGTCGGAATACGCCGAGGTCAACTGTAAGGCGCGCAAGATGGCTACCTTCGGATGTATCCGTAAACCCTAAGCGTTCCGTGGCGTCGAGTTCGATATATGCGTTCTGCAATTCCTGCGCGGCTGGCGTCGCTAAGTCATAAGCGACCGCACCTTGCCGTTTATCGATGTCTTCCGGCATCATTTCGAACATTTGCGCAAGTAGTCTGTCCGCCGTAAATTCGTCGTATCGTCCCACTATAGCGTCACCTCCTCGTCAATAAAAAGACCGTCAACAGTGGCGACGCTGAGGTTAACGTACACCGCGTCTTGTTGACGGTTAATTTCGTTTATAGTTACGGATTCTATCCGGTCATCATATATTAATGCTTCGCGCAACATACGGGGAATTTCCGACTCTAATAACGCGTCTGTCGTGTCTGTTGCGCCCAAAAGATCATACAGCTCATTACCGTAATCTTCGTCGTAAATGGCGTAACGGTCGCGCGCCGTGCCGAGCGCTTTACGTATGTATTGGCGTATGGCGGGCTCGCCGTCGATCGGTCGGCAAATGCGTCCTTGCGCAAAGTTAAGGTGATAAGTCCGCGACGTCTGTATCGTGTCTTCGGCGGCTTCCTGTTCCGCCATGATGTCATCTAAAAATATCGGCTCGTTATCCGGTGTTAGTGGCGCCATTAGTAGCTCACCGCCCGTCCGAGTACATAAAACTTTTGCGCATTAAAATCGCAATAAACTGCCACGGTGTCGCCCGCTGTAACGTTGCGTGCTTCGTATAAAAACTGTAAGTCTTCGCGGTCTAGCTCCAAGTCGTCCGTTAACAAACGTATGACTGGTGTCGGCGGCGCCTCAATGACGCGCGCATTTTGTATCGATTGTCCTTGCGTTTGGATCGCGGCAGTCTGCATACATTGGACGATATTTTCCGCCCATCGCTCCATAAAGACGCCTCCTTAAAAGTTTATATAGTTGCGCGGATTGACCGCGTTAGATTTTGCATTATTCCACGGCCCGCCGCGGTGTATCTCAAAATGCAGATGTTGACCGGTAGACTGACCGGTGTTGCCCATTACGCCGATTTGCTGTCCTTGTGCCACGGATTGACCGGTGCTTACTCTACGACTACCGCTACGCATGTGTGCATAAAGAGTCTCGTATGTGCGCCCGTTAATCGTGTGACGCAGTATGATCGTCTCGCCGTAACCGTTCATCCAACCGCTTCTAGTTACCGTACCACCCGCAGCCGCACGTATCGGCACCTGCCCACCTTGCGCAAGTCAATGCCGTTGTGGCGCCGACCGTTACGCATGCCGAAATTAGACGACACGCGGCCGGCTGACGGGCGGATAAAGCCGTTTGAACTGCTGCCACTGCCACCCGAAATACCGCTATTACTTGGCGCTGCTGGCTCCGGTTGTCTTTCCGGTTCCGGCTCTTGCGGCGGCTCATATTCGATGCGTTCAACGTCTTGATTTCGTTGTACGGTTAGTGACATGGAGTGCGTACCGTCTCCGCCGTAATTGTGCGTATCGTCTAAGATGTAATACCACCGTGTGCGCGTGTCATGCGCGACCGTACGGCAATGCCCGTATTACTAAACGCGCCTTTAATGCCGAGTGCCGTAAACGTAAGTTCGGACGACTCCCCTCGTTGATCGCGCAATAACTGTCGGGCGAGTTCGCGTAATTCGGACGTTGTTTTCGCCTCATTGTCGCTTTCGACCGTTTGGAGGAGGCCCCACTTTTTGCGTCCGTCCGCGTCAGTAGCTTCGCCATATTTCTCGTATGTATCGTTATAAACGCGCACGCGTGTCGCGGTGTCTTCGATGCTGTGGCTGTATGAAAGCGTCTCAAGGTTACGCCCCGGATCGACAACCATCCATGTGACGTTTTTCTTTCGCTCAACTAAACTGACACGCCCCTTGTCGTTAAACAGGCGATACGTCTTGCCGGTTTTCTTCTCCGTTTCCGTGAGCGCAATAATCATAATTTCGTATAGTGACTTCCCCTGGAATATCAACTTTTTTAGGCGATGACCAGTGTCATCGATTTCACCGACCGGCACGTCAAAGTCGCGGCATAACTTACGTATAATTTGCGCGGCTGTTTGATTGCTAAATTTAGCCGACGTCTGATTGCGCTCCAAATACCAGTTGTAATCGTAAGCGCTAAAGCTAATGCCGCCCTCTTCGTCTTCCGTATAATTGACGACGACACCGCGAAAAAGCTCGTCATTGCCGTCGTAAAAACGCGCTTCGCTGCCGTTGAGGTCGCGCAATTCAAGCTGTGGGCGTCGTCCGTTGTTCGTATTAATAAACGAAACGGTTAACTGGCGCATCGCTTGGCGGGACGAGCCGCTTAACGTTGCGCCCGTCCAAAATCCCGCCAAGTCATACGTTTTGTCGACTACTTTAACTACGACGCGTGCCCGCCTAGTTGCGCGATAAAGTGTGCGCTCTTCCGTTTGTGTCGACATTACGGGATCACCAACTTTTGACCGGGCTGTATGAGATGCGGATTACCGCCGATTAACTTACGGTTGGCGGGTTGCTCGTAAATCTGACGCCACTTGTTCGCATCTTTAAGTTCATCGAGCGCAATAGCCGTCAATGTGTCGCCCCGTTTAACGGTGTACGTGCGCGGCTTCGGTTTGTCTTCCTTCGGCGGACGCTTATCTTTCGTTGCGCTATTGCCGCCCGGCGTTATTTCGCGGATTTCCTGCTCGACGAATTCTTTGAGTTCGAAATCCACGTAGACGTCGCCCGGCGAACCGAATCGTTCGAGTTCATGCGGGAAGGCGCGGATGGTAACGTGCGTATTAATGTCCGCGCTACCACCCGTAATAATGAGGCGCGCTTGCGGTGTACGTTCACGCCATTCTTCAAACTTGGCGAGCATGTCCTTCGGCTTCATAAACTGCGAATAGGCGCAATATAACGGATTGTATTCGTACGGCAGAAATGTCGAAAAACTGTACGTTTTGAGTCCGCGAAAACCTTGTACGGTGTATTCGCCCAATTGCGCCACTTGTACGTCGGTAAAATCGTAAGGCGTCGACACCTGTATAGATTCCGGCAACACCGGCAAACGGATACGGAAGTCGCCCCGCTGTAACCATATTTCGATCGGCCTATCTTTCATGAGCGCCCACACCTCCGTTTTGTACTTTCATTAGCCGGCGCGCAATAGAATCGCCGATTTTGTCAATGTCATCATCGTTACGGACGTGATAAACCGGATTGTATATGTTAACGTCGCCACCGCCGCGTCCACCTTTACGATAAGCGTCCGCTTCTTGGCGGTTAAGCACCTTTTCGCCTTTATGCAGCAAATAAGGCGCGTTGTTGTACGGTACGCGGTCTTTACCGTGGTAAGCACTCGTAGCCCTTGCGTCGCCAGCTCCGCTACCAAATCCGCTCGTAAAGTTACTGATGGCGTTGCTTCCGAATTCACGTAAAGAACTTACACCACCGACCGCCATATCGAATACCTTTTTTACGACGCCGGTTAAACCGTTAATTGCGCCAGTGATTCCGTCTTTTATACCGTTAATCATGGAGCGTCCTAATTCCTTCGCCGCGTTAATGATATTAGCGATTCCGGCGCGGATACGACCCGGTATTGACGCGATAAATTCTGCAATTTTTCCAGGTAATTGTTCAATCCATTCAATCGCGTTGTCATACGCCTCTTTAAACCACTCACGCATATCCGACGCAAATTCTTTCACGCGCTCAATCGCATTTACCGCCATCTCGACGATAAAATCACGAATTTGACCGGGTAGTGCTGCGATGGCTTCGACCGCATTTTCACGTGTCGTCGTAAACCATTCGTAAAAATCGAGCGCAAATTGTGTGAGACGTTCAACCGCCCAATCCCGCAGTTGTACCAATAATTCGAGTATTCTGCCGGGCAGTTCGGAGAAAAACGTAACAGCTGTCGTAACTGCGTAACCAAACCAGTAACCGATTGTTTCCGGCAAACCTTGTAGCCATTCGACCAAACCCGTCCATAATTCCTCGATTTTTTCGAGCGCGCCGTCTTTAAGTTCGTTAAATTTTTCGATGGCTTTATCGCGCATTTCAAGCAGCCATGTTGCCACTTTGACCGCCATTTCCTGCACCCATTCGACGACGATTTCGTAGATTTCCGCCACTTTATCGCCTAAGTCATCCCAATTGCGCACAAGCCAAACAATGGCGGCGACTAGCGCAACAATACCGAGGATGATCCAGCCGATCGGGTTCGTCAGCAGAACTTTAAATAGTCCGAGTGCGGCAACTTTTAATAGTCCGAAACCTTTGACGGCAAGCGCGATGGCTTTACCTAGTATCGGGCCGAGGAATTTTCCAATAGCGCCAAATACCTTTAGCAACGGCGGGCCAAACTTCGTGGCGAGTGCGCCAATAGTTTTACCGAGCCACATAAACGGCTTCATCAGCATCCCAATTGTTGAAAATACGAAAAGTAGGGATTTAACGAATAAACTAAAACCGACCGCTAATGGACCGATAACCGACAATAAGAGCAACGCTTTACCGATAAATTCTTGCGTTCCTTGATCGAGATTCAAAAACCATTCTACTAATTCGCTCACTACGTCACGTACGTCGCTTAATACGGATACCATTAATTCACCCGCCGGCTGTAATATCGGCGATATTTCGTAAAGCAGGTCGATTAATTCTTGACCCGCGTCTTTCAACGTGTCAAAACCGCCACTAGCGAGCATGTCTTCACCAATTGATCCAAACGCCGCTTTTACATTCGCCCATATCCCAGGCAAAGTATTCGCAAAGTCGTCCATCGCGCCTTCGAAACCGTCAAAGTGCTCGCTACCCTCTAGTAAATTATCGCCAAGTGCTTGCAATGCATCACGAACTTCGAGTTCACCTTCGGATAACATATCACGAACTGTAGCAGCATCTTCGCCAATTTCTTCGCCGATTCGTCCGAATATATCACCAGCTCCGAGTGTACCAAACATTTGCGCCACATTAAGGTCGATGGTGTCTCTTGCTAACGCCTGCCCAAATATATCGCTAATACGCCCGGCCATCGACTGGTCGCCTTGAAATGAAGCCATTTCCATCGCCACATTAGCGTACAAGGTAGCGTCTTCCTCTGTATGTCCATAACCGAGATTTTGTCCGATCATACTGGCAACATCGTTATAAAGATACGATGTACTATCGGCTAAGTCATATACATTTTGCATGATCCGCTCAAGACCTTCGCCTTCGCCCACCATTTGTTTGATTACGTTTTGCGCCTGCTCCATACCAGTGAGACGTTTTATCCCGCCAGCCAGCGCACCACCGAAGAAACCGGTAAGTGGCGCAAAAGTTTTCGTCGCTTCTTTGCCCCAACTGCCGATGTCATTCGCAGTCTTGCTGATGCCCTCCGCTGTCTTTTTAAAATTTCCAACACTTTTTGCGGCGTTATTCATACCGCCCGAAAATTCGTCGTAAAGTTTAAGCGTCGTCGCCAGTTCCATTTGCGCCACCTCCTTGATAACTGCGATTTATTTTCGCTTTTTTCGGTTTATTCTTTTTTGACTCTGCTTCTTGCCGCTCGTTCTCAGCGATATTTGAAGCTAACCAAAACGCTAGTATGCCGGACGACTTGCGATACACTTCATCGGGAGCTACGTGATGCGTCTGCACGATTGCATGTATTTGATGCGCGTGATCGTCCGACATAATTAGTTTTTTGCTTCCGCAACTTCCTCCGCTGAGGCTGCGCCGAATCCGCTTAGGTTTTTAACTTCGTTTCCAAGCTGCATAATTTCGCCCGGCAGAAAGATTGATTTGATTGCGGCTTCCCGCGAACTTACGCCTAGTTCGTCCAACGCCGCTCCAGTGATTTCCGGCTTAACTAGTCCCTCCGAAATTAGGGCAATCATAATCTTAATTTCGTTGCCCGTGTTGCCGGCAGATTTATGGTCAAACTGTGAAATAATCGACTCAAACTCGTCCATTTGCACAGCCTTGATTTCGTATTCATCACCGTTAATCGTGATTGTTTTATGTAGGTTTTTCTTACGATCTAATAGTTTTTGTAATGTTGCGTTTGTCATTTAATCGCCTCCAATAAAATTAGCGCCCCGTAAGAGGCGCAATGTGATTTACTCCAAGCCTTGAATAATGTCTACGTCTTCAAAGTTAAATTGAAATTCTCTACTAATTAGTGATCCTACCTCATAGTCAATGATAGGTAGGTTTTCGTATTGCACGCCCTTAAAGCGGTAGATTCCTTTACTTCCGTGATCCGCCGAGCCTACTTCAACGCGCAACTCTGTAATATAGTTTAAAGTCCCATCGTCCGACCCTTCTTTGATCTTCTTAATAAGCGCGTCATTAGTATGGTGGACAGTCATTGCCCCCGTACATTCAACACCAGTCGGTCTTTTCGCTTTTTTATTTGTACCTGCGCGCAACACGTCTTCATAGTCCTGTGTGCATTCAGCGTTAAACGATGTTGCCTCGTATAGCCAGCGCCCTTGATCGTCAAACACTTTGGCATTTGCGCCGTCCAAAATTAAGCCTACATCAATCGGTTGGTTCATTTATGTAACCTCCTTATATTTTCAAAATTAGCCTTGACGAGACACCGTGAGCATGACGCGCTCCATGCTGTATACGTCCGTATAATCCACAACAAAAAACGCCACATCTTTCTGCGGCGGGTTTTCTGGGTCAACGTATACGTCTGCGTCCTGGATGATATTTTCCTGTTCTAACGTTTCAAGGTAGCGCAACATCATAGTGATAGCTGTCATCCGCCCCTCTTCGGTATTATCAAGTTGAGCAACGACGTTTTCGCGAAGGATCGCTGGTAAATCGTTAAGTACCGTGTGTCTCGCGCTAACTGACCGTACAAAAGCGCCGCTAGTCGCGATACCTTTCTCGACCTTCACTTGCGCGCCGTCTTTAACAAATGTAAATGTTCCGGCTTCAAGCGCCTCAATAACTTGCGCGTTTCTAAGACGCTTTGTTACGTCGTCCGCTAATACTTGCGCAAAGGTGAGTGTTTGGTTTAACGGGTTGCCCGCGACTAAGCCTGCAACATATGGCGCGAGTTCGGACGGCGTGAGATCGTTCTCGCCGCGCACTAAGCCGGGGCCAATATTAATGACGTAATCGTCGTCAAGTTGCTCACTAAACGTATTAATTCCGTCCATATCTTCGTCAATGCCTGCGACAAACCAAACGTGCTTGCCTTCGCCCTTCCAATTATCGACGGCTAGCGCTAGTTCCTGTTGTAGCTCTTTATCCGCTACACGGTCGAGCGTCAATACATTAAATGGCTCTGTTTCCAACGCGTCAATTACCGCGTCATAATTAACTCCTGAACTGCCACCCTCTTCTCCGTCTTCTCCGCCTGATGCTTGCGGCACCGTATAAACAACGACTTGGCTGGCGCCTCCTTGAAATGCCGCGCGAATTGACGTTACATTGTCTGCGCCAAACTTATCTGCGGCTTCTGTCACCCTCTCGACCGTATAAAACTTTCCGCTGTCAACGTCGCCGCCGTAACTTAACAACGGGATAGCGACGATGCCGCGTGGGCCGCCTTGCGGCATGACTTCGGCGTTATCTCTAAAACGCTCATATACGCCCGGTCTGATCGGTAAATTGCTTGCGCTCCATGACATTAATTATCCTCCTCATTTTTTCGCACACCCGTTTCGTTAATTTTGATGTGCATCGGTAAATCGCGTGGTCTGCGCAATTCTGTCGATATAATACCGACCTTGCGATGTTCCCCGCTTCTGTTTGTGCTATGGTGCCGTATGTTGAATCTTTTAATATAAGCCGGCCACCACTTTCTAACGGCAATTGCAACCGTAAATTAGCCGCGATCATACGTCTCAGTCGCCTAAACTCGACCAATGATTCTTGACCTTTGCTCCAACCGTCTGATTCATTCGTAGGGATACCGCTAAAGTAAACAACTTCGTAATCAATCCGGTCGACGTAAAACATATGCGACTCGCCGGAAGCTGGTTGCGGACCTGTGTCACGCACGCGAATATCGCCCTCTTGTGGTTCTTTCGGTCCGTTTTCAATATAAATACGCGAAGCCGGAAAGACCTCGCGCAAGAAATGTTCTATCGCCATATAGTCGTCAACAAACGTTTCTTCTGCCATTACCAACCCTCCTCGCGCACGGCTTCTAATACGCGCTGATGTATACGATTTAGGTAACGTACGCCGTTGCGCTCTAGTGGATCAGTTAAGTATTGATTGCCGCGGATGTTATGTTGGTAATACGCATAATTAAACCCGTGTCGATAAGCGTTCGAGTCATGCGTCCTTCTAACGCGTCTTCATCTACGCGATCAACGAGTATATTCGGACGAAGGACGTTTTTATCAACTGGCGCGACTTCGCGTGACTGTCGTTGCCAATCGCGCATAGATTCGTGTAATCCTCGGACTGCGCCTCGATGTGCCGCTTCAGGCGTCCGTTGCAGCGCACGGCTTACGGCTGCATCATCAACAGTAAAACTAAAGTTTCGCGCCATTTTAGATATACACCACCGTAATAACCGACTTACCGTTAAAAAAGCGCACCGGCTCGATACGCTTCGGGTTGCCTTGCGTTTTACGTCCGAGTTCGTCTTCGTACAAAATGTGGTCGTTATACTTGATGTCCGCTAAACCTGCGAGCATAATTTCCGCGCTGTAATTCACTTCATCGCCGACAGCGTTCGTTGTCATACCGCTCTGTTCATCGACACGGCAAGGTAGCGTCCATGTTTCGCTAGTCGGTGGTGTCCCGCCCCATCCACCGTCATTTCCGCCAGTATTACGCGTAACAATTACCGTTTGCTTCATCGGTGGTCGCATTTATAACACCGTCCATTTCAGACGACTGCCGTTTGGCTTACGATGTCCAATAATGCTGTAAACACGTGTGGAATCATCTCTACAAGCGTCTCTCTCGACCAATCCTTAAAAGTCGTACTTAATCCTCGTATTGCAAAAGAAGATATACCTTGTTGCGCTAATTTGTTTGTATCGTTATGCCGAAATGCAAGCGTCGCGCTAAAGTAATATACTGCTTCGACTGGTATTTCGATTAACGGGTGCTCGTCGTCTTTGAGAACTAGCGCAAACAAATCTAATAAAGTTTCTTCGGCATTATTGAGGCACGCGACTTTAAACGGCTCTTCACCGTCAAACCAATCATCGTTATCTAACGTATTCCATCGGATATATTCGTCAGCTTCTTCAATATTCCAATTATGCTCAGCGTATGACATTGCGCCACCTCCTTCTTAATCTTCCGAAGGAGGGTCGGCTCCTTCGTCATCGTCGTCATCTTCCGGCGACTCCGGAAGTTCCGACTCAGTAACAGTCACATTCGCACTTGCCGAAACATCTTCGTATTCCGCCGTAATTTGCGCTGAGCCTGCGCCTACTGCGTCAATATTGCCGTTACTGATTTGCGCAATATCACCATTAGACGACGACCAACTTGCGGTGCTTGTTACGTCTTCTTCCGTGCCGTCAGATCTCGTAGCCGTTGCGGTGAGTTGGCGTGTCGCGCCCACTTCGAGATTGTTATTTCGCGGCGTGACAGCGATAGAATCGTATGCAGATCGTACTTGTTTCGCGGCGGAAAGACCGTCAACGACCGCTTGTACGCCGGCGTCAGACGTAGAAAAAACGCCATTGTCAAAACAATAGCGCTCGCCGTCTACGTAAAATGCTAACTCTTTATATTTCGATGTATATTTCGCCAATTAGATCAGCCCTTATTGCGCGTTTTTGATACGAGCGTGTGCGGCTTCTTGGACGAACTCAAGCGTATATTCGCCTACGATCATACCTTTGTAGTAGTCGCCTTGCTTACCGAGGAATTCGTGTGAGAATTCACGTCCTTGTAACGGGCGGATACGCATACGGTTCTTGTCGACGAATAACACTTCGCCTTTTGCAAGGTTATCGTTGATAGAAACTGGGAACTCGCCGAAATCGGTCGTAATAAAGTTGACGACTGTACGCGGGAATTTTCACCTTGATTAAGACGCACTACCTCTTTATCAAACTTAGAGATAACTCGTTTTTGCGCAGCAGGAACAATAATTTCATAGTTTCCGCCATTCTTAAATCCGCCTTTATGGTACACATCTTGAATCGAGTCACTGAGAATGTCGTGCGTTAATTGTTCCCCGTTATCTAAGTCTGTGACGTTAGATTCGATGAAATTACGTGTACCTCTCATTAAGCGCTTAGTTCCGTCTTCATATTTGACGCCGTTAATGAGCGCTTTTTCAAGTTGAAGCGCAAGCTCTAACTGTTTCTTCGCTTGTTCATAAGAATAAAGATCGTCGATACCGTAGTTTGCTACTGCCGCAGAAGTTCCAGTGATAGATACACTATCATCGAAGATTTGAGTTACGTTGTTCTTTCTAACGCGTGGCTTAAAGCGTGACTCTCTCGCGTCTGCACCCTCTTCGCCCTCGACGAACATTACTTCGATATGCGCTCCACTTGCGATGCTTTGTGCATCAGTCCCAGCGTGTCCACGTACAACAGTTAGTTTTTTATCGCCAATATTAACGCCTGTAACCAATAGAAATTCCTCGTCAATTTTTACGATTTGATTTACACGAAATGGCTCTGTATCAGTAACACCAATCTCTGTTGCGCCCGCTTCTACACCTTCTGTAGTGTCAGCGTCAAATGAGTACATCTTATCTTCAAACCAGCTTCGTTCTACGTCATTCACTGACTCACTGAAACCGAGCATAGCAAGCATTGGTGTTTGATGTGGGTTAAGCAATAGAAGCTCATCTTGGATAGATTCTCGTTTACCTACGATTTCTCTTGATAGAATAGTTTGTGGCATTATAATTCCTCCAATTAATTAGATAGTTGTCTTTTAAGTCTTGAATAAGCTGCTCTGTCTTCCGTTCTACCTGTCTCTTTCGCTTTCTGCGCCGCTTCTGCTAACAATTGTTCGCCCGATTTATCGGTTCCCTGCCCGCCATTAGACGCACCACCGCCGACCTGTTTCGGCTGCGGCGTTTCTTTCTGCGCAAGTAAATACGGCTTACTTTCCGTAAGTTGCGCAATAACTGACTCAACGCCTTTTACCACGCCGTCTTCGCCGACTTCCACCGCAGATAAATCCGCTAACTTAATAGCATCGTCTATGTATGCGATATTCGCCGTCGTTGCTTGCGTAATAAACGCGTTGTTAATGCGTTCTTGCTTAACCTGTTCTTGATACGCCGTAAGCTGTTGTGACATTGCGTCTTTCTCCGCTTGATACTTTTGCGCAAGCTCTTCCGCACGTTCCTTTTCGGACATTTCCGCGAGTCGGCGCTCTTCCGCTTCTTTTTCTAAATCGCCTAGTTTCGCTTTCATGTCGTCATAGTCGCCGTACTTTTTGCGTTCGCGTTCCAAACGTTTCGCAACAATATCGTCAAGCTCTGCTTGCGTAAACGACTTCGTTTCTTCTGCGCTTGTCTCCGTAGTTTCTGCCGACGTTTCGGTCGTTGTTTGCGCTTCTGTTTCGTCTACTTGCGTATCTTTAATTTCTTCTGCCATTTCGTACCTCCACCGTTTTTAAGTCCGTCGACTATTAATTGACCGACCTTTTTACGTCATATCGTAGGACAATAAATTAACGCCAGTCAGGATCGCTGACCGGCGTAATTGTACACGCGCAATTCGGATGGTAAAGACCCGCCGAAACTGCGTCATCTAACGTTGGATAAGAAGAATCGCCCGCTTGACCAATGCGTAATATTTGACCGCCATACTGAGCACAACGATCACACGGATCAATACCGTTAAGCACTTCGACGTATAACGCTTCGCTTTCCTCCGCTTGGTTTACCGTTGCCTCGCGGTGTGTTTCCGCCATCTTCGTTCGTACCGCCATTTCTGTATACGTACGCAAGCCCCACTGTCTGCCTGCGCGGTCAACGATAGCCATATCTGCGCTACGGTTAAGTCTGCGCATGATGTCCGCGCGTTGGCTCGTTATTGCTTCGTTACTGCGCATTGTTTCACGCGCGACTTTGCGTACTTCTTGCTTAACGTGTCGGCGCGTATTATAAGTAGCGACAAGCAAGTCTTCCGTACCACTCGCGATTTGATCGGCGACAAAAGTACGGTGTAGGCGGGAAGTACTTGCGCTACTTATAGCGTCGCGTGCTTCCGCGGTGCTTGCGTAAGTGCCTAGCGCAACTAACGCTTCCGTGCGTCCTTGTTCGTAGATACGACGCACACCCGTTTCGAGTTCGCCGACAGTGCGGCGATCAACTTCGTCTAATATTGCGCTAACTTCCGCAATCAAAATGCGCTGCTCTCTGCGCGTCATGGTGGCGTAATCAGCTTCGCGGAGTATACGCCTTACCTCGGACTCGCCAACGCCTACTATGGACGCCACACGTCCGACAAATAGATCAATCGTTTCGCGCATTAATTGCAGCCTCCATTACGTTTGTCTTTCGCTGTCCAAACGCCGATAACCGCGGCGACGTAAAAACTGAGCGCAGTGTATCGTAACTTATTAACCACCTTCCGCATCATCGTCGACCTCCTCCGGTACAGCGTCAAATTGGCGGAATACCGACGGTGACGCAACTGGCGGTGCTTCCCGCACTTCGTCCGATTCAATTGCGGCGAGTATTGCGTCAGCTTCTTCGTCATTAACGCCGTCTAATCGCTTAATAGCGCGTGATTGGTCGAGAGTTGGGCGACCGTCTGTTCTTATGGCGGCAATTTCTGCGTCTTCTTTTTCGTCGCGTGGTACGCCGTCTTTCCACTTAATCACTGGTGATACAGGTGTGTAGTCTACGAAATCTTCAACGCCTTCATTTGCGTAAACTTCCATATGCTGCGCAAGCCATATCGCATTTCTGAGCGCAAAGTCAACGTTGACACGGATACGTTTAACCTTCGATGTGATCGGTAAATAACGTGATTTAATACCTGCGTTTCCGGTATGTGACGTGCCACCTGCGTTGTTACCTTTGCCTATGACGGACGTGCCGAATAACCAGTCGGGTGTTTCGAGCTTTTGGTAAAGTAAGCCGATATAATAATCGAGTTGGCGGAATGCGCTTCAAGCTGTGAATTCCACGTCATGTAACCCGGTGTTATATCGTCCTTTTCGACCTCAAAAATTACACCGCTGGACGAATGAGTTAATTCGCTAGCGTCGGACGGCGGTGCGTACATTGCAGGGTCGCTATGTTTCCATAGAATATAGTCGATCTGCATAAAACGATCCTGTATCGCTCTAATAATCCCCTCTACTTTTTCAATCCCACCAACGCCCTGCCATCGGTCGTCTAACGACTTGTGCGGTATATGGTAGACACACATGTAGTCGACGCCAGTTTCCTCTATTTGCGTTTCCTGTACTCTGTCGCCAATGAGATACGTCGCTACGGCAACGCCATACTCTTTGTTTGCGCTGCTTGGCTTTAACCTAAAGCGATCACGGATAATATAGCCGTGTAAATGGCGTTCAACGTCGAGGTAGTATTCTTTTTTCGGCAAGATGCCGCCGGTACTTACTTCATCGACTTTTGCGATGTTTACCGCCGAAAATTGCTTTACGTTGTTCGGCGCAACTTCCGGGTATACATCGGGCGCAAATACATGCTCGATAATCGGCTCTAATTTCGCCGACTGCGGAATGGGTAGCGCTCTTTCCAGTAGTTCAGTGAAGTCTTGCCGATAACCGTAGCGAACTTTAATCCACGAATCGCCGCGTATACCGCCGCCGATTACAAGCTCATGGACGAGTTTATCTAAATCATTGTTTTGCGCGATTTCATCGACCTTTTTACGTCCCACTGCATCAGCGTCGTGCTTTGCGTCGTATGTCGGCTTTTCGCCAACGAGCATATCGGCAGGCTTAGTAATTAATGTTTCGATGATGGTTATCTCCGTAAACAACGCTTCTAACTGATCGGCTTGCTCACGCTTACCGCTTTTGCGCAATATATCTACAGCACGCTTATACGTTTCGAACGACTTACCGTCAAATATCATAGCCATACGTTTGTATTTTGCCAACCGTTCGATTGACTCGTCATCGGGAAACTTTTTGCCCGGTTCAAATAACGCCATGTAACGACCTCCTTCCAATTAAAAAAACGCAGGCTTATCAACTACGCGTCGCCTACGCTTCTTTAGTGCACTTATCGACATCTCGGTTCCGTCCGGTCCGTCATCGTAATACTTCGTTCCGTAACGCTCAAACTGCTCGATGAGGACGGCGTGATTACGACTGAATTGTATTTTACCGATTTCTACATCGCCTTGAAGTGATTCAATTCGCAATTCCTTTTTATTGCGCTGATATATCTTCTTAACGCGAGTGTTTGCCGGGTAACCTGCCGAATTTAGTTTGTTGCGCAAATCATCAACGATATACTCTTGCGCTGCTTGTGCTTCCGCCGCGATTACGTCCGGCTGCCACTCGATTACTTTCTCGACGACCTTCTCGATGAAGGTTGGCGGTTTAACACGCTCAACAAACGAGTCAATAATGAAGTAGGTATCTGTCGGCTTATGGCGCGCAGTAACAATTAATGCTGAGAAGTCGCCGCGTTCTTTACCCATTGCCACGTCTACTCCGAATCCGATGTCATAGTCGCGATTGTTCTTAAAGTCGCTTTCTTTTACGATGATGTCGTCTGTCCAATATGTAAATTGATCGGGGTTAAATATCATGGACTCTTCATCGATTGGATTATTCATATATTCCGTATTAAACGGTTTAGAGCCTTCATCCCATTTAAATTTCATTAGTTTTAGAATAGGCTGTACCTCCGGCCATAATACTTTTACGCCTTCCTTCATCGCTTCTTCGTTTTGCGCAAAGAATGCCTCGCTTCGTCTTTTCGATTAGGGTTTTTACGGTCTTGATAAATTTCCCGACACTCTTCCCATAGATCGCCGTTAATTGGTGGTTCTATAATTGCCCTATAGACCTGTGTTTTAAAGTCAGAACGTTGGTAAAGTATCCGCATCAACAAAGCATCATGATGTACTGTCGTCCCCATATATACGTAAGCTGTTTTCTCGCCTTTTGGATCGCCTAACGGCATCACTACTGCACTAAACCATTCTCGGAGTTTCTTACGTTGTTCCGGCGTACCGGCGTTCGTTTTCTCATCCTCTAAGTCATCACAGATAATTAAGTCAGGGCGCGTACCATTCCAGTTACGACCTCGCAACCTCTGCCCAGTGGATGACGCTTGTACAAGAGAGACCATGTGTTTCTTTTTATCTCGCTCATGCCACGCGATAAATTCCTCGCCATTATCTTTAATATTCGACTGATCGCTCGGTGACAAAAGCCCGCCAAAGTCAGCGCGCAACTTATCGTTAAATTTCAGTTGATTTCGAATCCACTCCATATTTGCCGTAGACACATTCGGCGTCTCCGAAATGATAATGATGTATTTGCGCAATCTATATACGATCTCACGTATCGGATAACCTTTCGAAAGGTATGACGATTTCGCATGTGCTCGCGGCGCTGCTACGGCGGTTTTGTCGTTACGCCTAACGTGCGATACTTCGTCCATTTCCACGCATATGTCGCGGTGGAATTCCGGCGCTTCGTCTAGTGTAGCGAGATCAAATCCGTCCCAGTTGCCGGGGTTTCCTGGGTTGCGCGTTTCGCTAAAATATTCCCACGCGAAATATAAGAGATCACCTTCCGCTCGCTGTATCCGTTTGAGACGCGTTAGCTCTTCGAGTGTTTCTGCGTATGTGTACGCCAAGTCATCCGGCAAGTCGTCCACCGACGGAAAGTTAACGTCAATCGTTTCGATAATTTCGGTAAGTTCGTCTATGTATTGTTTGCGCTCAGTTGCGGTCAACCAGCGTTCGTTAAGCCATGCGATATTGCGTCACTCCTTTCGTTTAAATTTACGTCAATATAACGTCGAATAACGCTTGCAATTGCGTTTGAATTGTGCGAAAATGAATACAACATAACGAGAATAGGCGGTGGCACTTATGAACGAAGTACAAGCGATAAAAAGCGTACGTCATATTAACCGCATTAAAAAAGCGCTACATGGGCGCAATAAGCTACTGTTTATTGTCGGCATTAATTCCGGCTTGCGTGTGAGCGACATTCTACCGCTACGCGTCAAAGACCTCCGCGATAAAGATTACGTCGACATTATCGAAAAGAAGACGGGCAAGCGTAAACGGTTCGCGTTAAACGCCGCAATAAAGAAGGCGTCTAATGAGCTAATAGAGCCGTCTGCTGACTCCGAGGACTTCGTATTCAAGTCGCGCAAGGGAAACGGCGCTATCGGACGCGTACAGGCGTATATCGTGCTTAATGCTGCGGTGGAACGTGCAGGCTTAGCCGATAAACTCGGAAAAATAGGCACGCACTCTATGCGCAAGACTTTCGGCTACTTTGCGCACAAAAACGGTACAGATATTACGTTGCTAATGCGTATCTTTAACCACCGCGACCAGCGCGAGACGATGCGTTATCTAGGTATCGAGCAAGACGACATTGACGCTGTGTATGCGAAAGTTAATTTATAATAACGTTGCAGGCCGCCTTGACGGGCGGTCTTTTTACGTGTAATATCCGAAGTGAAATTTTGATAATCGCGCAGTAGACGTACAAGAACCGGTGCATAACAGACCACCCCTTAGGGGGCAACCGAATCACCTTCTCGCCTCGGTTTCTCCATGAATACGTTATACATTATGTTGAATAACGTATAAAACAAAACACGCGTTAAGTTTAATACGAATATCAACGAAAGCCTTGCGCTACAAGTGTTACGGCTTTTCTTTTCGCTCACTTTGCGCAACATATAATATACAGTCGCAAACATGCGTTGTAACAACGTTCTTATTTCGCTCACTTTGCGCAAGTTATGTATAAAATACTGCATAAATAACGGCGGTATATGATAGCGGACAGCCAGCGCCAAAGTGTTCGGAGGGGCCGCGCGCCAGTGGGTCGTTGCAGGCGCATGAGCACCGGACGGCTACCGCTACCCTACGTATGCCTCTACACGCCCCACTACACCACTGTGCCCGCCTACCTATCCGTAGGTAGTCCCGCTGCCCTACCGCTTACTACCGTCCCCACACGTGCTCATACCCCGCGTTGCTTCCTATATGTATACTCCCTTACTCCGCGCTATCGGTATTGGACTTATGTTGCGCAATCATCTGACGCACACTTTCCATGTCTTTTGGTCCGCTATCCTTCGACTCTACTTCGTGTTTTTCCGTCAGCATTCCGAGACTCTGCAAGTAAGTACGAGCCATAGCTGCGTTATGTTCTTCGGTAATTGCGTCAACAATTGAATTATAAACCTTCGGTAGATCATCGATTGTATTCGTCACGACTTGTTTCTTAACCGCATCATTAAAATGGTCCATCTTTCGCCATTCTTGTAACGTGCTTCGCGCAATACCTACCGCTCAGCTATTTCCTCATACGTTAAGTTGGCGCGTTGCGGTTGCGCTAATAGCGTTACGGCTGCGTGTTGCTTCTCGCTAAGTTGTTTCTTCGCCATTGTGATACGCCCTCCTCGGTACAAACTCTTCAACTGACGCCATCTTAACGTCGGAGTCCGTAATTTCAATCCTCATGTATGGGTTTTGATTTTCGCGTAGCCAGTCAGATATTTCGGTTGCCTGCGTCAATACTTCGTTAAGTTTCATTTACTCGATCCCCTTTCGTATTCGGCGCGGCGGTCAGATTACCACGCACGCCTGTACTTTCGTACTTATTCTTTTAAGTACCTTTGCGCAAGAAAATATATGTATAAATAAGGTAGCAGTCCGTAAGGGCTGCAATTACTTGTTTCTCTTTTACTACTTGCTCTTTTAAACCTTTCTATCTTTACACGGGTTGTACAGACCGTTTCGAATAGGGTTGTGCAGCCCCCTTCGAATAGGGTCGTACAGACCTATTCGCTATACTAAGCTAAAGTATTCCCCTATAATCCGGTACTCTGCGTTCCCCGTCCGCACTCACCACGTAACCTTCCGCATCAACAAACGCCGCAAACGACACGCGATACCACACGTAATGTTTCATATTGACGCAAACTTTACGCCTTTCCGTTAACAGCCCGTTCGCCATCAGTATTTGCGCAATCTTTCGTTGCCTTTTTTCGGTGATGCCCGTCATCGCGTAAAGCCGTTCTTGCGAAGGAAAGCTGTATCCATAACGGTCATTCAGCGTACCATCCTTGCGCCACTTATTACCGTCAATGTACGACAGTAACGCGTAGTAAAACGTAATCACGTCGCTATGCTTGCCGCGCGGTGTGTGCGCCTGCATCTCGGCAATGATCCGCGGAAAGACGAGCCGCATTAAGTCGCGGTTATAAATTTCGTAATTTTCAGCGTCGAGCAACGCTTGTTTGTCGTTTGGTAGGTCAATCATATCGCGTCATCTCCGTTCATTTATCGTTTGTTGCCGTTTAATTTATACTGTAGTTAACGTAAAGAGCGTTGTTTATACGCTTCGTACCCGCGCAGGGTATGCGACAATCTATCTGTTTGCGCAAATTGCCAAAACTGGCGGCGCGTCTTCGTATGTAGTCCGGTACAAATAAAGTCATGTCCGGACGCTTTTAGAAAGTGGTATAGATTCGTAGAATAGCAGTAGAAGAAATCGTTCATATAGCGCTCACCCTTTCGTTCGTTTACCGCGTTTTCTAATGCGCGTATTCGCGCTTTTACTTCGTTGTCTTTCGGAAAATTTTCGGCTTTTGTAAAAGTCACCTTAAAGTCTCTCGCAGTCCTCACCCGCCGTACCGCTCCACGTCCGCAATCGCCGCTAATTGATCCGGTCGATTATCGCAAAGAAAGCGATGCAATACGATGCCGATGCGGTTTACGAGTTCTTCGTCTTGGTCATCGAATCCAGCTTCCGCGAATATCGCGTGCGCAAGTTCGTGCGTTAGTACTTGCGCTTTACGCTGCGGCGGCAGTTCGTTATCGACGACAATACGCTGTAGGTCGTAACGTATTTCGCCTAGTAAGCCGTCTTCCTCCGGCTTTTCGAAATAAACGTCGTAATCAATGCCGCCGACGTTGTACGTTAATGCTGGCATATGGAAGCCTCCTTATATTTGCGCAAATGAACGTAAAAAAGACCGCCCCAGTGACGCAGGCAGTCCGTAACTATTCCCGTTTCTTTTTTCGGTATCTATAATCGTAAAACTTCGCATGGTGTCGCCGGCTAATACCGACAGCTTCTCCGTTACGCCACGCTTTAAAACGCGTCCATAGGAATGATATTTCGTGCCACGTTAAATATTCGAACCAGCGATTCTTATTGCGATAGTATTTCGGCATTAAGTTGCGCCCACCTTCCGCAAAAATTCGTCAATATCGGTAACAAGCGTAAACTCGCCGAACCAGTAGTCCTTCGCGATCAGCCAGTCATATTCGATACCGGGCGCAGATAGACGGTGAATGCCCATCGGCACGCCTTCTGTTGCGCGAAGAAATTCGATCACTGTACGGTTATCTAAGCGTTCTTTATCAGCGTAATGCCAAGCGTAACCGTTGCGTACAGCTACATAATGATGCGCCATCAGTCCGTCACCACTAAGATACGCGCCGGTCCCGTTGTTGTTACACCTTTTTTAGCCGTATGTACTTGGTACGACTCATACGGCTCAACTTCGTATTCCTCTACGCCCATACGTCGCGCAAGTTCTGCCGTTAGCGCTGCGGTGGATACTCCGTCAAAGTAACGGAATTGGTGTATCATTTCGCCAGTTGTATCGTTAATCACGACGCCGACATCCTTAATTTGTGCGTGAGGCTTAACGCGATATTGCGTTTCCTCCCGCGACAAAACACGCTCTCCTTCGTAAACCTTCTGTATTCTTCGCGAAATCTCATCACCGATACGGTCGAGGTCTGCACCGCTATCTACCGTATAATTTACGTTAATCGTCGTACCACCTTGCGCCTCGGCTTCGCGTACAGACTGCGTTGCTTGGCGCGCCTCGCGTCCAACCGCCTTCAATTGCTTGATTGCGTCCTCTACATCTACGTTAATCTTAACGGTTACTTCGCTATTAGCCATGTGTACCGCCTCCTATTTAATTTAACGCCCACCCTCGCCTATAAGCGTAATAGCACAGACCTTCGACTCGGGCGGGCTTCAATATTATTCGCGTAAACTTCCCGTCAATCTTCTAATACAGCTAATCGGTACTTTTTCCTATATGTAGTACGTTTCTACCGGTTGAATCTTCGTAAATTCGTTATACTTGCGTTGCCTTTCCGCATTCTCAGCGCGCGCATGTTTATTGACGTACCACTCTTCGTAATAGCTCCGTTTTCTGCGGACTGGTTTACGATGTTGTCTACCGTCAGTGGCGTAATCTTTCGCCATTTCTAACGGCAATTCTTTTTTTGCGCGCCTTAACGTTTGGCTTTCGCTGTGAAATGGCGTCTCAAGGAACGTCATTTTGTCCGCATGGCTATAACGTAGTTCTTCGCGCAATATGTACGAATTCAGCGTATCCATTTCGCCGCCAGTCAATTTGCGCTCGTTCAAACGGGCGTCCAGCAGAAACGCCTCTACGTCCGCCATGCGTTGAGTACGGTCTTCTATGTTACGGTCGATTACGTCTTGTACCGTTGTCATTGCGTCACCGCCGTTTCTATACGCTGATTAGCTATCTCTATATACTCTTCCGAAACTTCAAATCCGATATAGTTGCGCCCGTTTAGCGCCGCCATTTTCGCCGTTGTTCCGCTTCCCATAAACGGGTCAAGCACGGTATCACCTTTATTACTAAACGCCTTAATAAAAAAATCAGGGAGTTCTTCAGGAAACACCGCAGGGTGATTTGACTGTATTGTATGTTGATTAGATTTTTGTGGGATATGTAAGTGATTGGAGGCAGCGAAACCTTTGATTTATCCATATTGCTAGTTGTCCTTAGTCCGGCAAATCCACTCCCGTTTTTGCTTGCGTTAGCTCTTTTTCTTTTAGCTCTTGAAACACTTACGTCTTTTATAGGAGTTGCTACAGCATAAGGATTATGCGTAAATTTCTTCTCTTTTGAAAAATGATAAACGGGCTCAAAACCATTTTTAAATCTACCGCTAAATTTTCCAGGAACACCATTCTTTGTCCACGTGAACTCATCGACAAATCGCCAATTTTGCACTCTTTTAAGCGATAAAACAAGATCCATTACGTATAAAACTCTCTCACCATTTAAACAATGCGGTTTTATATTTATAAAAAATGAGCCGTCGGTTTCAGCACTCTTTTCAACTCTGCGGATATAACCATAAACCAATCAACATACTCTGTGTGATGAACACCTCCATATACTGATTTACGTCTTTCTGCATAAGGAGGTGAAGTAAAAATTAAGTCAATACATTCATCAGGTAATTTTCTTAATCCGTCTAAACAATCTTCTTTATGAATTATATTCAAATCCATATTACCACTCCTCATTCATAAATTTGACATCAATTAACCGGAAATTCCGCAACTCTCCACCCATTTTTGCGACTACAACGGGATACGCGAGAACTCCTCCAGAATGACCCCCAACCATTGGCGATCTACTCACTGGCTCAGAATACTGATATATTCCTATATATTCGGCTTTGAACCATTCCTTTTTAATTCGTACACAACAAGACTTGTACACAACTAAACTCCCCTTTCTCTATATTCCGCCAGCACGCCCGCATATTTGGCGCTCATAAACTTAAAGCGGTCTTGATGCAAGTTGTCCGACCATCCCGTAATGGCATCCAATTGCGCCATCTCGTTAAAGCCACGCTCAATTTCCGCGTAATAATGTTCGATTCCTGCCGCTGCACGCCAGTGACGCATCGTACGTACTTCTGCGCCATTCTCCGCCGTTTGTAAAGCGGTATCGGTGGCGCGCTCTTTTTTACGCTGATTTGCCGCGATGTCCGTGACGATCTTTTTAAGTATGATTGCGCAATAACGCCTAAGTAGTTCTTTTTCCATACGCCGCCTCCTCGATTACTATGCCGTGTTTGCCTACTTCGTCCGCCGCCTTTAATTTTGCCCACGCCTCGTCTAAGGTAATGTCGTATGTCGCGCCCGTATAGCGCTCCTCTGCGAAATTGTAATGCGTCAATGTTGCGCCAATCTTTATTGCGTGGGGCGTGCGTTCTTTAATTAGCGCCATTAACGTCTTCTTACGCGTCGGAAGTGCGGTAATATTAAACACGTCCGGATTAGTCGCCATTAGACCGCCTCCGTATCAAATATAATTACTCGTAGCCCTTTATTACGCGCTTCATCGATCATATTCTTAGTACCACGGCTTTTACCGTCCCAAAACGCAGCAAGCGCGTCAGCATTCGCCGCCATTTCCCTGTTTCTAATTGGACCTGCCGCTTTACCGTGTGTTGACCAGTCCGCTGGGTATTTAACAATAATAAGACCGCGCTCATCAGCGTAACGTTCGCCCAACGCATCGGCTCCGCTTGCTCCTCCGGAAACAATCGCTATGTCTTCATTACGCTCATATAACGCCCAGTCTAATCTACTTCGTAAGAACTCATAATTACTGAAATCACGCGAACCTGCCACAATAACTCGAAACATTAAACCGCCTCCCCTTCGTAATAACCTTCGCCGTGTCCGCTCCAATAATAGTAAACCTCCGCGATTTTACGCACCGCCCCCTCGGTAAAGTCGTGTACCCGTCGATAATTTGCGCCCATCTTCGCACCCGCGTCTACTAACGTTAAGTCGCGCAAATAAACGTAATGTAACGCCTCCGCCTGCCGTGGCGACAATTGCGCGCGGGCTATCGCCGTTTCTAAGTCGATCAATATGTCGCAAGCCGCGTAATCGCCCGACGCTTTGCGTAGTTGCAACGCGTGGTAGTCACCGAGCAATTGCCGTACCTGCTTCGGCGTATTTAGCGCGCCGTATCGTTGCTCATGGCGCTTGTGTTGCGCCTGCTTGTCGTATGTGGAAATGCCGATATAAACCGCCTACCTCTCGTTTATTACGTCTTAGTTTCGTTGACAAACGTTGGGTTGATCACTACTATTGAAAGAAAAGGTGGAAACTTTTATGAAATTAGAAGACTTAGCTACTGAATTTCACAAACATGACGAATTCCCAAAAGACGTTGACGGCCGCAATGAATGGCGCAATAAGTACGCTAGATTTATAGAAATGGCATATTACCACGCCGAGGAAAACGGGATCGCCAAAGAAAAATTAGATAAAACGGTTTTAAGTATTACCGATAAATTTATTTATGTTATGAGCAAAAAGGAGGAAATCTAATATGTCGATAAAATGGATCAGCGCCGAACCCGCACGCGGCGCCACGATAACGATAGACTCTGCGCGCCGTATTACGATAAGCGCCGGCGCAACGGAAGTATTAAACGTAAGTAAGGACGGTCAATTTGCGCTATATGTCGGTTATGACAGCGTTAATAAGCGAATCGCCCTCGCCAAGCCGGACGTTGTACGCCAAGCAGAATTACGACCGTACAATTTCGACCGCCGCCGTTATGCTTATGCTAAGAAACTAACGCAAGAAATCGGTATTGCTGACGCTGACTTACCGTTACGCTACGAATACATTGGGCGTGATTATTCCGGTGATCCGAAAGGCGTACATTCGTTTGGCTTGGTCGGACACACGGCGCCAGATGAAGCAGGTTCAATATGACGTAGCAACGCCGGCATTAACGCATCAATAACGTTGACTGTGACGGCATTGCCCGCTTGTTTATAACGTTGACTGTTCGATATGCCGGCGTCTTCCACCGTTGCGTGTGCGGCGTCTGAGAAGCCTTGTAAGCGCCAAGTTTCCAACGGAGTCAGTTTTCGGATGCGATAGCGCGGGTACGCACCGACCGCTATGTCATGACGATCCTGCGCCGTAAGCGTAAAAGATTCTTCACCGTCTTCCTTAAATCTGCGTCCGTTTTGGCGTTTATTCGGACGGTCAGGCGTAAGTACAGGACGCGTTTCTTCTACTACATGTGTCCTCCGACCTTTGCCGACATCTCCAGGCGAAGTACCTTTAGTGTAATTAGCGTCGAGACAATAAGAAATACCGGCACCTTGCGAGAATTGTTCAACCGCAATCTTCGGCTCGCGATGCCCACCGCCTATTGTCGTAAGCGTCGGCGCATAAACACGCTTGATCGAGTCATTTCCGCGCAAATCAACGTGTCCGACCATTTGCGGTTCTTTTGACGGCTTATATGTATCGCTTAATTGCGCCACCAATTTCGCCGTTTTTTCCTCCGATAAGTAATAACGCTCATCCACTTCCGCTTCTAATATGTCCGCTAACTTCGTCGTCACCTCTTTCTGCGCAGACCATTCGAAATTAAACGTCTTTACACCGTCATATTGCGCTATTCTGCGCTTACCTTTCGCGACTACGTTCGTCCCTTCGATTCGCCAATCTTGCGCAGTTACGAGATCGTCACGTACAGCAACGATAAAGATACGTTCGCGATTCTGTGGCATGCCGAAATACTTCGAGTTAAGTACGTTAAAATCAACGGTATATCCGATCTCATTTAGCGCTGTGGTTATAATATCAAGTGTTGGTATTGAGTAAGTATTTTTCTTCCTTTTTATCAAATCTGACAATACCTTTTTCAGTAAGTTCTCCGATAAAAAGGAATGCTTGGTGATGTATACGATTATGTTTGCTTCCATCATTGCAAAGGTGGAGGTTTTCAATTCGGTCATCATTCTTTCGACCGTTAATGTGGTGTACGACCTCTCCGTCTGTAAGTTCTCTCCCGATATGCTCTTCCATAACCGCTCGGCTTCTTTTAACGTAGTCTCCACCTTTTCTAATAAAGACATATCCTCGATTTTCAAACTCTCTATTGAATGTAACAGCCTTAGATTCGAAGCCAAGTCTTCTCCTTTGCATACGAACTGCCGAATCTGTTCTTCCGGGCAATTTTTTAACTTTTTCATAATCTGTGAAATTTGGGTTTCTAAGAACTTCAATCTCTTCATCAGACCAAACCTTAGATAACTCTCCGCTTCTTCTATAGTAAAATCCGCCATATTTTTGTAAGATGTAGTAGACTTGCTTATCTGTAAGTCCAATTCGTTCGCCAATCTCTCTCGCAGATAATTCGTGACATTTTTCTTTACAATATCTGATCTCTTCCTCTGTGAATTTTCTTTTTCCCAAAAAACTTCCCCTTTCGTCAACTGATACTCAATCACTTTTTCTAAATCCGCATCCGATAAATGACCGACGAGTCCTTTTACGTTCTCAAGTAGCGCAATTTTCGGCTGTTTTGCGCGCATGATGCGTACAATTTCGAAAAACAGTGTGCCACGCGTATCGTCTGCGAATCCAGCGCGTTTGCCTGCGACGCTGAAACTTTGGCAAGGGAATCCACACGTCATAATATCGTGATCCGGAATATCATGCGCGTATATTTTGGTGATATCTCCATGTAAGTGATCGCCACCGTATAGCGCCGTATAGGCTTGTTGCGCAAATTTATCGATCTCCGACGCAAACACACATTCACCGTCCGCCTTATTTAACGCCTGCTCAAATCCACCAATTCCGCTAAATAACGATACATATTTAAATTTCGCTATATCAATCGACCTCCTTCGCTTCTGCTTCGTCCTGCTCACGCGCTTCCGCCGCCTCTGCGCCCCACGTCAGATATACGGCGGCTTTCCGCAAGTCCTCCGCGCCGTTCTTATGGCGGTAGCGCAAGCAATATTTCAGCACGTTGCCTAAGCAATAACTTTCGAATCCGTCGCCTAGCGCGTCTTTAATTACGTCGATGGCTTCGTATTTGCCGGCGTTATAATGCGACGGGCTGTTCACGACGTCTTGTTTCGGCACTAATTCGCGCGCAGGTTCCGCCATTTCGAACAGTTCTTCGATAGGCATTACTCCTTCTTTCGCAACCGTTTCGTCAATCACTTCGCAATGGTTCCGATGAATACCGAAACCTCCGTACTTTCCGTTTTTAATGATGTAGTAATCTATCGCTTCACCAACATGATCTAATACCTCGAAAACTCCGCCTACATAACCGTCATACCAACATTCACTACCGTCCGTAATACGTACTTTCATCCGACCACCGCCTCCGTAATATTTGCGCTACTTACCGCGCACTCAACGCTACAATTCCGCTCGCCATCGAATAGATACGACTGCCCACCTTCGTAGATTTCCCCGCCACAGTTTGCGCAATTATCCACTATTACGTCATCGTCAGGCGGCGCAAACCTTGCGTAATCTTGGCGGTCAATCATCGTAACGACCTCCTCGCTATTTCTTGCGCAAGTTGTGTCGTTGTGTAGGTGCTGAGTCCGTTGCCTTCCGCTAGTTCGGCGACGTCCTCTAGGCGCTCCTCTAACGCTTCTAGGTGGCGTTGTTGGCGGGCTAGTTGCGCTTGAATTTCGGTGGGCGCTTCGTGAATTTCGTATGGCTCTAAGACGGCGTATTCGTATCGGGATATGTGGCCATAGAGCTTACATATCGTAAGACCTCCAATTTCATTGACTACAACAGTCATAACCGTACCTTTTTCGTAGGGTTTAGCTTGTTGAACATCGCTCGCATCGACGATAATAATCAATTCGCCCTCTTTTGCATCTCGATCAACCTTGCGCCATAATTTACCGTCGTGTTCGAGTAGTTCTGCTTCCGCTTTAACCATTTACACATCGCTCCTTTTTCGTTATAATACGAACAAATGTTCTTGAGAGGCGGTGCTGTCCGATGAATGCCGAAGAATCTACGTTAATCCACGAATACATTGCGCTCGGTTACGCCTTAAAGACGCTACGCCGCGACGCACAGTTGTTTGAAAGTGATGCTTCACCGCACAAGTTCAACGACATGTGGCTCGCTCTTGCGCAATCGGCCGTAAGGGACGCCGGCAAGCGTATGGCTACGCTCAAGTACGAAGTCCGAAAACGCGGCATTAAGGTCGAACGCCTCGCGCAGACAAAAGACGTAATCGTGCCGTACGAAATATGGGTGCGCGGCAAGGAAACGAAGATACAGTTTTATAGCGTCGCCTTGTCGCGTAACGTGCGGGCGGAAATCGCGAAATACTTGGTGGCGTCGGCAGATTAGTCGACCACGCGCACGCCGACCGTTTGACGTCCCAATTGACGCGCCTTGTCCTTGTCGCTGACGAGTATGTCGATAATCCGCCCGTTGATCGCGCCTCCTGTGTCCGCTGCCACCATACGTTCCGTGCGACCGTCCTCGTAACGAACTTCCAGCGTCGAGCCTAGCGCAATTACCGATGGGTCAACCGCAGCGACGCGTTTACCTTGGTGATGCGTTGTCTCACTTACGTCAATACCGGTCGCTGTGACGCCGATACAGCCGGTGGAGCAGTAAGCCGTGTAGAATGTCGCTTCGAACGTCATATATTGCGTCGTATACCCGTCAGCTTCGTCATAAGCGCTCGATTCCGCCGTAGATACTGTTTGCGCAATTTCTTCGACCGCTTCGTCCTCGGTGGCGACTTCGTACGTATGTGTGCGCTCGATTGACGTCTCAGTGCGATCAACGTGCGTAAATTCGTATGTGATCGGTAAGTATACGGTCGCTGGCTTGGGCTGTACGTGCTGTGAAGGATGATATGCGTATAGTAGCGTTGCGACTGCGACTACTAGCGCTAGAGTTAGCGCAAAGTGAAAATACCGGATAAGCTACGCCTCCTCAATTATTTCCGTGACTTTCTAACTGGAATTTCTACGCCATCAATTATCTCCTTACATTTGCGCATAAAGTCGATAACGCGGTAATCTTCACGTTTCCACGCCGTAACAATTTCTTCGTATTTCTTTGCTTTTTCCTTATCGCTCATATTATGCCTCCTCGAAAAATTGATCCGTCCACGGTTCGACCGCTACGACTTCTTTGCGCAGTTCCTCAGCTAAATCGGTAATTTCCGCCTGCGCTCCGCGTCCTTTGCGTCGCTTACCGTAAAAGTCGAGCAAGGCGCGCAAATTAGCTGTCATAACGAGACTACATGCGGCGGCTTGCGGTAGGACTGCGCGTGCGTCTTCGGGCGGTACGCCGGCTCGCCTCAAACGATCATACGCATGTTGCGCATCGTGCATCGCATCTTCAAAATATTCGGTTGCAGTGCGTTCCACATACGCTGGACCGAAATCGTTACTAGGCGCAACCTTTTCGTCAGTTATTGTCGCGGGCGTCACGTAATCAAAGCCGCCGCTCTTATCACCGCTACCCATTCGCACATAACGCTGTGACTGAACGCTGAACGAAAATCCGACGCGGTGTCGTGTAAGTTGCGCAAGTAAAGCACGGCTGACGCCTTCCACGGTGAACGTAAACGTTAAATGTTCGACGGTACTAAGGTGCTTACTGCGCATGATGTGGCGGATCAAACGATCCGCGTCCGTACCGCCTTCGCCATCTGATGCGGCTTTGCCGAAATAACGTGCGCCTTCGTTAGCGACGATTTCCGAAGGTTTTCCCGGTGAATAACACGTACGGATTGCGGTGAGTGCTACGGCCTGTCCGTCAGTTGCGCGTAAATTGTGTAAACCGAGTTCCGACCGAAATTTATCGCTTAGTTGCGTGTGTGCCATTAGTTGTACTTTCAATTAATACGCCCTCCTAAATTATCCAAATATTCTTCTTTACATTAGGAAATATCTATTGTATTCTTTTAGTCAAAGATAGTTAAAGTCAAATTATAGGATGTGTAGAGATGTCTAACTTGTCAAAATTAATAAGTTCTTTAAATAAGTATTTTACTGATCTAAGTTACACTACTAGCATGAGTAGTCAGAATGATACGTCAGATCCTAAATTCGGTATGGTTGAATTTAGACGATACTTCTACAAGGATATTGGTGAAGTTGATAAGCCTACAGCTATTTAGATGACCTGCAATATAATGCGAAACAAGATGATCTTAATCTATACAATATTGAGGTAGATAAATTTTTCAGGGATTTATTTTCTCCTAAACCGACCCATGACGGTATTTTTGATGTGGATTTTATGATTACCCCACCAAATAATTTAGACAACCAAAAGGAAATCGCATTACACATTGAAGTATTATATTTAAATAAATAATTGACGCTCAATCTCCGCCTCTAACAACGGCTCTGGCGCAATAAATGACGGTGGTTTTAACACCTTACCCGTTGCTTGGTCGTAACGCGGTTGTCCGTCCGCCCATAACTTCGACATGTTTGCGTCATGTACGATCTCGAATAATTCCGCAGGCCGTACGCCCATTTCGACGAGCGTACCTAGCGCAAGGTAAATGAGGTCGATCATGGCGTCAGCTTGGTCGGTAACAGAAGCCGCGTCACTAAACTCGTCAAGCTCCTCGCGCATATAGCCGTATCGTTGTTGCGCCCGTGCTTCGTCCAATTTAGCAGGCTTTTCCGCAACCGGATGACCAAATTTGCGATGAAACTCCGCAACGTCTGCGTATTGTTTATTCATTCGCTCACCTCTTCGTAAGTTTCTTCGAAAATGTCCGGCTTACACGGATATAACTCGGTGCGCACGCCTTTGATAATATAGTCGCCCTCATCGACGCGCATTTCGCCTTCTAGCGTAAAGATCGTTAGTGGGCGATCAAGTCCTAACGGTAGATTAAGCGCCCCGATACCTTCGTCAATTTGCGCAACCTTTTGGTCGTTATCGCCCGTCCACTTTACGGCTTCAATCACGACCGGTTTCTTCCGGTACTTCTTCGTCATCATCGCCCGCCTCCAATTCGTATTCTAATTGCGCGACCATCGCACGTAGGCTTTCTAACTTGCGTTCTTTCTCCGTCTTAGGTGGCGCCCAGTCGGCGTATAACACGTCGTCACCTTTGCGCACGGGACGTTCTTCCGCAGTCTCGATATTTTCAATTGTTGCGCAGAAGCCGCCCGCAAACATCGACATGTTAAACGCTAACGGTTCGCCGTTTTTTACGATCAAGTTATGCGCGTATCGAACGGCCCTGGCTATATCGTCGCCCTCACCTTCGTGTTCCTTTATTTTCGGAATCATACGATCTAGTAAATAACGCAGATGGAACGCTTTATCTGTTGTTGCGCTCATGTCGTCAAACCCGTTGCTAGACTCGATTAAATCGTCGATCATCGACTCTAGTACGATCGACCAATCGTTCGCATACTCGCCCAATTCCGCTTCTAAATCTGATGACCATTCATCCGCCATTAAAGAACCGCCTCCATAATCTGCGTATTAGTTCTGCCGCCAGCCAATACCAGCCGTAAAGTATTAGCGCAATAGCCAAGACGCCTAACGCAATTAACAACCACTCGACTGCGTTCACCACGTTAATGCGTCCGCCTTTTGCGCTAGTTGACCGCGGAAATTGCGCGTTAGTTCGCATACGTTGGCGTACGGCTCGTCGCGGAAGTGTTCGAGATATGGTACAAAACCGCTTTTTGCTGGCTGCGGTAGGTCGCATTGCGCATGGTGACCGATCATAATGACGCGGGAACTGTCGTGCGCCCTCGTCAAAATTTTCTTTAAATCACCGCGAGTCAGATTTTGCGCCTCATCGATAATAATTGTCTTACGCTTAATATTCGTACCACGCATGAATACGTGTGACTTCGCTTCAATCCACGTTTGATCGTTAATCAGATCGGGATTGTCTTCGCGCCATAATGAAAAACGCGGGTCTTCGTTAATTTCATCGAGCGCGTCGAGTAGTGGCGTAATGTACTTCGCTTCCTTTTCCTCGACGCTGCCCGGTGTATAACCGAGCGATCCTTCTTGGACTGGCGCAAATAGATACAGCAGTGGATCGCCGAGCATATGAGCCGCCGCTACAGCTAGCGTTGTCTTGCCTGTACCACTGCGCGCATTGACGATAGTCAGGAGGTTATCGAAAATAGAGTCGACATAAATGCGTTGCTCGTCCGTTAGTTTCGGTGCGAAACCGTAAAATAGCGTATCCTTCGGTAATGGCAAATTAGTCCGCCTCCTCGTTATAGTTCGTCAAATCCGTTATCTGCGTCTACTTTTTCGTAACTGCGATTCCTCGCTTCGAAGAAATCCGTCTTCGTGCCGTCAAAATTATCGACAAATGCGGTGATCCACGGCATAGCGTTCGCAGTTGCTTCGGGATACAGCGCATCCAGCCCGATCATTTTCAGCATCTTATTTGCGCGATACTTAACAAATTGCGCCATTTCGTCGTTATCAATGCCGATAATGTCCGTCAATACTTCGTCGGCCCAAGCGATCTCTGACTCGGTGGCAATGCGGAATTCTTCGTAGATAAACTCCGTAAGCTCGAACGTTAGTAGCGTATTGTTTTCGCCGAGGACTGCACGCAATAGTTCCGACATGAATTTTCCGTGTACGAGTTCGTCGCGATTAATAAACGAAATTATCTGCGACGTGGCGCTCATCTTCTGTTGTCGCGCAAGGTTGTAGAAGAACGCGAATCCGCTGTAGAAGAATAAACCTTCGAGAATCATCGAAAATACGATCACCTTAACGAGTCTCTCCGGCGTAGGCTCGGCAAGAAAAGCGTCATACGCCGCCATCACACGTTGATTACGCGCAATAATCGTTCTGTTTTGTCGTGCGTCATCGAATATCTTGCGCTGTTCTTCGTAAGAAAAGAGTGACGAAAGTGCGTACGAATACGACTCGTTGTGTACGACTTCTTGCTGAGCAATGACGGCAGCAATGGCGTGTACGGAATCGTCCGTTACGTACTCACTGACCGCGTGTATAAGGCGTGCTTGTGGCGTGTCTAATGTCGCAAGGAGACCGATCGTTAGTTTATATGCGTTTAATTCCGCGGGCGTTAGCGTTGTTAGCGAGCGTGCATCAGGTGCCATCGATACCTCTTGCGGAATCCAGTAGTTGCCGACAAGTTCGCGGTACGTACGGTAGAATGACGGATAGGGAATGTCGTTCCAGTTCAGTATGCCCGACGACTTTCCGCCGATAATGGCGGTCGGTCGTACGGGATTTTGCGGCTCCATGATCGATACTTTCTGTAGTTGTTCGGTCAAACTATCGCCTCCTATAAAAGTTCATGTATCTTATAAATAACTTCTCGATTATCAGTCTCCTCCGCCCATTCATACAACTCGTCCAAGACTTTATTTGAGGGATTTTGGTCGATATAAACACTAATTACGGCAGTTGCATCTTTATCCCCAAAAATTTCACCGAACTCTATATGCGCCTCTTCTGCTCCACTCAACTTAGCGCTATCGTATAATTGTTTTATTCGCTCCATACCGCCACCTCCATTTATTTAACCCGCGCACCACTCGCAAGTTTCGATGTCTACGTTCTTACTCCGAATATAATAAATAGTTTTCGTCCCTTGACGCCACGCGTCCATATACAGCTCCAATAGCTTCGTCGCCTTGATCGCGCTAGGCACGTACAAGTTAAACGATTGCGACTGGTCGATGTGGCGTTGCCTCGCAGCATTTTGCGCAATTGACGCATGTTGGTCGTACTGTACCGCCGGCTTATAATAAAAGAACGTCTGCGGCGTTAAGCCCGGCGACACGACTTTAATGCGATGTCCCTTGCGCTCCTCAACGTATTCCGGCTGAAACACCGGATCAATTGACGCGGTACTGCCCGCAATCGCTGCCGTTGACATGTTCGGCGCGACCGCCATTAAGTTGCCGTTACGGATGCCCGTCTGTACGACTTGTTGCGCAAGCTCCGCCCACTTAGCGCTCCATATATGCGCATTACCGTCATTTGGCGGTAAATAACCGCGATCTTCGAAGTACTTACCGGTCGACCATTCGCTGCCCTCAAACTCCGGATATGCTCCTTTTTCTTGCGCCAAGTCTGCGCTCGCTTTAATCGCCAAGTACGCAATTTGCTCGTAAAGTTCGTCGGCGTACGCAACGGCTTCCGGCTTTTCCCAATCGATACCCTTTTGCGCAAGTAAGTGATGCCAGCCGAACGTTCCGATTCCTACGGCGCGGAGTCTTTCGTTCGTGTGGCGCGCTTGCTGTACCGTGATCGTATTAAGATCGATCACGTTGTCGAGCATACGCATCTGAATCGGCACAAGGCGCTCTAGTACGTCAGCACCGACTGCGCGCGGTAAATTGATAGACGATAGATTACACGTAACGAAAAGGCCCGGTTTCTTTCGTACAATAATTTCATCGCCGGAAAGTTCCTCGCTAACTACCGTCGTTGCGCTCATTGGCTGAGAAATTTCCACACATAAGTTTGAGCTATATACCATTCCGAGGTGTTTGTTCGGATTCTTACGATTTACTTCGTCCCTGAAAAATTGGTACGGTGTTCCTGTCTCAAGTTGCGACTGCATGATCCGCTTCATCACGTCAATCGCTGCGACCTTCTTACGGCTAGTCAATTCTGTCGACTGTACGCATTTTTCATAACGATGGCGAAAAGTACCACTACCTTTACGCTCGTCGTATGCGTCCTCTAGCGAAAAGCCCATTACGGTGCGTACCTCATGCGGATCAAATAAGTACCAGTCGCCGCGCTTTTCTACCGCCTCCATGAATAAATCCGGCAAGCATACGCCCGTAAAGATGTCGCGCGCTCGCTTTCGGTCGTCGCCGTTATTTAGGCGCAAGTCGAGGAATTCCATAATGTCCGCGTGCCATACGTCCAAGTAGACGGCGACTGCACCGCTACGTGAACCGAGCTGATCGACACTAACGGCCGTGTTGTTTAGCTGGCGTATCCAAGGAATACAGCCTGACGAAACGCCCTTATAACCGCGTATCGATGATTTAGCTGCGCGTACTTTGCCCATGTAGGCTGCGATGCCGCCGCCGTTCTTGGACAACTCCGCAATATCTGTATTTGAGTCGTAAATGCCACGCAACGAGTCGTCAACGGTATCTATAAAACATGACGAAAGTTGCCCGTGTGACTTGCCGGCATTGGCTAACGTCGGCGTAGCGACCGTCATGTACAGGTTGCTTAACGCCCAATACGCTTCTTTTACGTGTGCGACCCGTACGTCCGCGGGCTCGTCCGACATTAAGTGCATCGCAATTACGAGCCAACGCTCTTGCGGTAATTCAAAGACGGCACCGTCATAACCACGCGCAAGATATCGTTCAGATAACATAAGCACGCCGAGGTAGTTCAGCAAGTTGTCGCGCTCCGGGTCGATAATAAGCTCAAGCTGCATAATTTCCGTTTTGCTATATTTGCGCAATAAGTCGCCTGAATAAATGCCGAGTGCCGTCAGTTGCTTTAATAAGGCGTAAAAGTTGCCGTACTTGGCGTAAGAGTCGTAACAGCGCTGTACGGACGCCTCTTTGTATAGCTTGCGCAAATAAATGTAGGCGGCGACGTACGTCCAGTCCGGCTCTTGAATCGACGTGCTTTCGGACGCTGCAAGCAACAATTGCGCCGTGATCTCTGACGCCGGAAATTCGTCACGTGCCGTAATCGTGCGTATTAGCTTTTGCGTAAGTGGCGCCGTATCAAGTTCCGGATAGCGCCGCGCTGCCGACTGGATAAACGCGTCTAGTCGCGCTTCGTCGAACGGCAATTGTCGTCCGTTTGGTTTCGTGATGATCGTTAGTTTCGTCAATGTATCGCCTCCGCTTTTTTATTCGCTGTAACGTAGCCATCCGCGCAACTCCTCAACTGCTTGCGCTAGGCTACGTCTTTCTACGCGTTTTGTCGCCAGCACGCGTTCTCTTTCTGCGATTTCTCCGTCTAGTAAATGTAGGTCGGACTCATACGCTTCGACCACTTTGCGCACTTCCGACTGATCCGTAAGCGACGACTCAAACTCTGCGACGCCGACTGCGCTATCATCCGTCCAGTCCGTCATTTTTGCGCCCTCCTTTAACGACTATCGCTACTGACGCGGTTAAAAACGAAACAACTGCGTAAACGCCCGCTACATTATCCGTAAATCGCTCGGTGCCTAATAGCGTATTAAGACCGCCAGCCGCTAAATTGCCGACGAGTAGCTCGAATACCATGCCGAGTAAGTACGACAGTGCGAACATCCCCGCTGGCAGTAATAGCGCAATTACGATTATTACGAATAGACCGCCGAAAAAAGTTGCGATTGATTTACCCATTTGCGCCCTCCTCTAATTCGTTTATTCGGAATGATTGGTACGAAATTACTAACATTAAAATTACTGTGTACCACCAATCGTACTCATGTTGCGTAACAGCAACGCCAAACGCGAGAAGTAGGAAAATTATCGACACTGCTTCATCATTCCGCAACCACTCCTCGTTTTATTAAATACGCCAATCCAACCGCCACCGCATCGCTTTCGTCATCGCTCTTAAACGTAAAGCCTTCCGCCAAGCCGAAACGCCGCCTTACGCCTGCCTCTACTTCCGCTTTGTCCGCGTTACCCTTGCCGGTCGCCGCCATTTTTACCTGAGTAGGCGTAACTTCATCCGCGGCGTCAATCACGTAGCCATATTGCGCTAATGCTTGGTCAATCGCCGCCCATGCGCCAAATACCGTCTGCGTCGAACGCTTACTACGCCCCTTCGCAAAATGCTCACGTACAACAACGTCAAATGGTCCGTGTTCTTGCGCAATCTTAGTGGTAACTGCGCCGATGTATGCGTAGCGTTGACCGTCCGGTGTGTCGGCGTTAGTCTTAACGGAATCGACGTGGCGTACGTGTAGCTTGACGCCGGACTTTAGCGTGCGGGCTTCGATGACCGCGAAGCCGGGGCTAGTCGATATGTCAATCGCTAGAATGCGTATGGTAGACCGCCTCCCCTAGCTCGAAATAAAGATGTCCGTATCCTTCTCCGCTTTCGTTGGCGAGATCAATTCCTAGTCTATCCTGTAGGGTCGCAATTGCGTCCATGAATTCTTTCGCTTTATCAACGTCCATTAAGACAACTTTGCGCGCACCTTCTCCTTTAGATCTCTTTACATCTATTTCTTGGATAGGTATATCGTAGTTTTGTAAAGCCGTAATCTTATTACCATCCTCGCCATATACTGTCACTTCTGCGCCAGTTACTACTTTCATTGTTCCGCCTCCCCGTCGTTTAACTTGCGCAAATAATACTGCCACATGGAGTTAAGCTCTACGATGCGATCGACGTCATGTTCGTAAAATGCGGTTTGTAACTTGGATTTAAATCCACGTGGCATAACGTGTGGTTGCGTCATAACTGCGCCTCCCCGCGTACATTTTCGATAAACGCCAGCGCATCAGTGTACGAGCGCTTTTTAAATTCCGGCAACTTACTCCGCCTAGCCTGCGACGCTTGGTGTCTTAATTCGTCCACCTCTGTATCCGTCAAACTTAACGCCGTCGCCGTCTTGAAGTTGTTAAACGTCCATTGCGAAGCGTCCATCGGCAGTGGCTCGTCCCCCACTATTGACCGGTTAACTTGCGCAAGTCTATCCAATAGCGCCGTTCGATCTTCGTCCGTAATAGCTATGCCAAACGCGCGCACGTCCGGCGTCTTGGCGTAATCTTCCGGCGTCATGCCCCACGATTTATGCGCAGTATTTACGTACAAAATAACGTAATAGTCGACGTTGTACATAATCGAATAACCTACGCATTGCTTGACGTGCTTTTCTTCCGCTTCTTTCAACGAATAAAGCGACGTACGCGCTGCGGTCGTTTGCTTCGACTTTACTTCGAGTCCGACGCGCAAGGTATGACCGTCTTCACTCACATAACGCATAATCCCGTCGCATGTGCCGTAAAGGTAGAACGTCTGTCCATTGTGCTCGATCGGCGTATTGCGCTTGGCGAAGTCTTCAAACACCGGCGTGCCGTCGTCATTGCGCTCGAAATCAAAACGTGCGTCCGGCATGTTACGCGCGGCTGCGAGCACGTCACGCTGGATAACGTCGCCGACCGCCGTCCCGATTTGAGTCCAACGCCCTTGATGCGGTTGTTTCGGCTGGCGATCCTTTTTCGCGCGCTTCGCCTTTACGTAAAGTTCGCGCGGGCAAGAAGTCGCGGAAGACGGCGAAAAGTACGGGCGTTGCGGCCATACGTTTTTAGCGTCGGCATACCAGCGATGGATTTGCGTATCGAGTTCGTTGTCCCATGTTTCCGGCTGTGAATGCCAAGCGTCGAGTTGTGCGGCGAAGTCTTGCGCAATAGTATCTGCGATGGCTTGGCGTTCGTTTGCTACGACTTGATTGCGTAGTAAAGTGGCGGCTGTGTTCGGCAAATTATCGCTCTCCCTTCACACGGAAACTCTGAATATTACGTATATTAAAGTGTGTGGCGATTCCACCGTCGAAATATACCGTCAATAACCCTTGCTCTTTCGCTTCAACTGTCACATTATTAAAGCGTTCGTCTGTACCGTCCATAAACGTAATAATTATCCATTCTACTCTTTCGCTCATATAGTCACGCTCCTTCTGCGTTTTTAAACCATTCGTCCACCGACACACCGTCGCCCCATCTTCGCGCTAGCTCAATGTCGGTCTTATTCGGTACGTCCCCGAACTTATACGTATTAACCATGACGTCTTCGAAGTCCCCAATGTCTCCTCGCGTAACGGTGTCCGGCACTAGCAAGATCGCTTCGTCATGGACAACGCACCACATACGCCAACCTTTGCGCAAACATAGACGGTACAGTTCGATCATCGTACGTTTTGTCTGTATTGCGCTCGTTCCTTGTATAATTGCGTTCGGCCCTTGTCGCATCGCACGGCTAATGGACGCGTTATGCAGACGTTGTTTTTCGTATGACGGATCGTAATATTTGCCGTACGGAATAAACTTCCGCTTATTTTTAGCGTCGGGTAGCGCCGTTTACGTTGCTGTCGATCCATCCATACGTAACCGTGTTTCGTCGCAAATGCTTTCGTTTCGTCAATCCACCGTTTTACATACGGCATTTTTTCGAAAAAGTCATCGAGAAAAACGCGGGCTTCTTGTTCGCTAATACCTAGTTGTTGCGCCAATGTTTTCGGGCCGGTGCCATAAAGCGACGCGAGCACGCCGGTCTTCATCGACTTACGCTCGAATGTACCGTCTCCGCATTCTTCAATCGGTTTTTCGTAAACATCC
This sequence comes from Geomicrobium sp. JCM 19037, assembly GCF_000698105.1. Classification (NCBI taxonomy): domain Bacteria; kingdom Bacillati; phylum Bacillota; class Bacilli; order Caryophanales; genus Geomicrobium; species Geomicrobium sp. JCM 19037. The sequence continues at coordinate 40,110 of NZ_BAWZ01000009.1, forward strand.
GCAGCCATTGACGCATACACGTCGAGTCCTTTGTTATACGCCTCTACTAGCGTCGGCTCACCGGTCATGTGTGCGGTACAGCGTACTTCTTGCTGCGACCAGTCCCCGGAAAGGAGCGCATAGCCGGGCGGCGCAACGAATAACTTACGTGCTTTCTGATGCTGATTCTGCAAATTTACGCCACTTCCACCGCTACTAAACCGCCCAGTTGCCGCGCCATTTTGATTGAACGACGTGTGTAGTTTGCCGGTCTTAGCGTCGACCAATTGCGGCAAGGCGTTAATGTATGTCGAGTGTAGTTTCGTAAGCTCTTTATAGCGCAATAACTGTTCAATGACCGAATGCTTTTGCGCCAATGGTTTCAGCACCTTTTTAGCGTCCGTCGATTCGAGCTTCTTCCCGGTAGCCTTTTCGAGCGCTGGCTTTAATTGCGCCGGACTATTTAAGTTGATACCGTCCAACTTTTGCGCAAGTGTAGTAGCGAGTCCGTCTATCTCCGTCTGTAATTCCGCGCCATACGACGCAGCAAAGTCGAGATCAATGTCGAAGCCGGTGCGCTCCATATGAACGATCACATCCGTCAATGGCGCTTCTACAGTTTCGTAGTATTCGAGTACGCCTGACATTTGCGCTAAATGCTTACGCTGGAAGTCACGTAGTTTTAGCGTAATGTCACCGTCCATCGCCGCATAAGCCGTCGCTACTCCTAAGTCTTCAACGGAGTCAAAGCCCGCTTTGCCGAATAACTCACCGTATGTCCACGAGTCCGTGCCGAGGTACTTTACCGCTAATTTCTTTAACGCAAAGGACGTTTCATTTTCGTTTAGCAAGCGCATCGCTTCCTGCGTATCCCACGCAAAGCCGCGCAAGTTAATGCCGTCGTTTGCGAGCATATGAATATCGAATTTACCGTTGTGAGCGATCTTTTTTAGCGCTGCGTCTTCGTAGTACGGTTTTAGCGTGTTAGTTACGAGTCTATGCGGTAATTGCGCATCGTCCGTGCGGTGTTTCGTCGGGATATAAGCGTGTACGTCTGCGTCAACCGCGCTAATGACGTGCCCTACGATATAGTCACCGCCCCATATGTCAACACCCGTTGTCTCTACGTCAAATACAATTTCATCTTCCGCATCTAGTAACGCGCAAAGCCATTCGAGGTGTCGCTCAGTCCGAATTATCCAATAGTTAGACGGCATTTCGTCGACCATATTGCGCAATTTGTCAGCGCGTTTACGATCTAGTAGCGCTGGGTATAACCGAAGTGCTTCCGCCTTGCTGAATTTCTTCGGCTGTCCGCGCTTATTGTAACGGTCGGCAGGGTCACGGTCGATTTGCCCCGCCCCCATTGCCGCCTTTACTTCGTCCAATTTGCGCCTGTCCAACGCGCTAAGTTTCGTTGCATAAATTCGCGTCCATGCTTCGTCGATGGTTTCTGTTGCTGCTAAGGACGCGTCTTTCCGCTTGGATACCGCTTTTGACGGCGCCGCTTTAGCTTGCGTTTTGAGTTCGACCATGCGCCGCCCTCCTTTACGATTCTAAGTCGTCTGCGGACGTCCAATATGTCTCGCCATCTTCGTCTCTAACGCGCACGTCTGTACCGTATATATTTCGCTCAACAGCTAAGACTGTCACGCGTTTAGTAATCGTGTATTCCTCGCCTCTTACCGGACTAACTTGCGCCATTTACGCCGCCTCCCGTTCAATTTTCATCGTAATAAACCGTTTCGCTGCGCCTGCTTCAACGCTACTGTATTCCCACTGCCCGGTACATTCCGTCATATAAAGCGTATCGCCGAGTACGCCAATTATGTAATCACAATCGGCAGGCTGATACGGCTCGCCACTCGCTTTTGCTGCGCGTATAATGTAATTTACCGAACCGTCTTCGCTAAACTTACGCTGTCGCATCGTCTTAATTTGCGCCGTTTTGAAGGCACGCGTTAAAGGATCGCGCATAACAACGTCATATACCTCGTCAACGACGGGCTGGGCGCATTCCCAGCCGTGAGCCATTAACGTTGCGACAACGGTAAGTTCGGATAACTTCCCGGTGATTTGTGCGTGATTTCCGATGTTAAACCACCTCCGCTTCTAGGACGTCAGCGTGCGTCGTTGTACTGCCGTCTTTGTGGCGCAGGGTGACCGTCTTTAATTGCGTTGTGGCGGCTTTTTTAAAATGAGGTAGCTTGTTTCCGTAAATAACGTACTCGTCACCGTCATCGTCGATAATAATCGGATCACCGCAGCCATCGTGACCAGTAACTGCGTACGTTTTACCCACGCTCACATAAGCGCGCTCTTTGACACACTCAACGGTATCGCCAAATTTAAGCGCACGGGCGGTTTCTTGCGTAAGCAGTCGCGGTGTTCCCTCAACCTTGCGCAATTGGTCAGCTTGTGCGTAACCCATAGCACTGCTTGAGCGTTGTACTTTGTAGTCTCCTTCATCATCCGCTTCCTTAGCGATTTTTACGTGTTCACCGTCAGTAAATCCTCGCAGATAGCGCTCACCACCGCCGTGGATAATTTCGACTGTATCGCCGACTTCTAGCGTTTGTTCATCCGAAACAAGCTCTAATTGCTCGGGCAGTGCGTAAGCTCCGTTAATATCGATGCGTCTTTCGTTACGATGAGAACCGCCGCCATAATTAGCATCGCCCGGCAGTGCTTTAATTACGTACACGTTACCGGTACTTTTGCCAACAAGTGGCCATTCGCCGCCTCCGCTTAGCAACTTAACCTTGTCGCCAGCTTTAAATGATTGCGTAGTTGCCGGCTCGACTAACGGTTCCAGCACGACGTATTCGGAATGAAGCAGGCCTATGCTAAATTCGCTGCTGAAAACTCCGTTACTGTTTTTATTCACTACGGTAAACACGTCGCCATTACCGTAGTAACCCCCCGTAATACTTGCGTTAGTAACCTTAATCAATTCGCCCTTTTCCGCATGACGTTCGAATTCCCGGTAAACGACGCCTTCGTGCGTAGTTGTCGGAATTTTACGCAACTGTGACGCTTTATGAATATCACCATCATCCTCGCCGACAGCTTTCGTTTTGTACGGATAGGATCGAAACGTTCTTACTTCCGTAATTTCAACGATTTTACCTTTGTTTCCGTGTCCATCCTGCGTAACTTCCGCGTAGTCGCCGACTTTTAGTGTCGGTTCGTCCGCCTTTGTAACGCCGACCTTTTCGTATACCTCGATCTTGTATCCGCACGTATCGAGTTCGTCGTCGTCATCATCGATAACTTGCGGATCACCAAGCGAGTCAACCTCCGTCACCTCGTACGGCTTTTCTCCGGTTAAGTACGACTCTAACTCGCTCTCATCCGTAAACACGACGTAATCGCCTTCGGCTGCTTTGCGCTCGACTTTACGATAAGTGTCGCCTTCGTACGTTAAAGTGTCGTCTTGCTGTGGCGGTTGTGGCGCACGGCTAACGATTTTGTACGCGAGGTGGTCGTGCCGGTCAATAAAACGTTTGTCACCTTCATCATCAACGATATACGCGCCTCTCTCGTTCTCTCTAACCGTGTATCGATCGCCTTTGTTGTAATCGCGCTCGTGATCACCCGTAGTCATCTCTACGACATCGCCCGCTTTTGCGCCGCTTGTCGCCGCCGGTTCAGTCGTTTCTTTTTGCGCAAGTTGTGTCTGTAGTTCCACGATCTCGCCGATTGTACCTTCGATAACATTACCGTTTTCCATCGTAATTTTTACCAATAAAAGCACGCTCCTTTAGCATTATTATTTGCGTTGCACGGGTGGCGGTTGTTTTTAGAACGGAAGGTCTTCTTCCGAAATGTCCGCGGGTTCGTCCGGTGTTTCGGCGCCGTCTTCTTTCGGCTTCGCTTGTTCCGCGTCATATCCGATAAGCGTTACGTCGAATTTCATAATATCGACGAGGTATTCTAGCTGTTGCTGTTCGCTAGCTTCGTAATTTAGCCCCTCGAATAGTGCATCGTCAAACGGTTGTCCGACAGCAGCATCGAAATTTTTACGTTCCTCTTCCGTCAAGTCTTCGTCCATATCAATAATTGGCGTTAATGTTACGGTAGTACCCGTAGATTCGCCTTGCTTAGATAGCTCGAACGCCAGCTTGCCGATCTTCTTTTCGTATTTAAGAATCGAAGTCATAATCGCTTCTGCTTGTTTTTTCGTAACGTCCACAACGAAATCTTTGCCCGTTGCTAAGTCGTGAAATCCGTAGATGAATTTCTTTGATGGGTTATACTTGCGCGCTTCCTTCTTTAACTCTTCCTCTTCTTCTTTATCGCTTGTTGCCCGCGCCGCCTCGAAGTAATATTGCGCAGCTTTATCCCACGGCGTTGCATTTTCGGTAATGAATCCTTTAGCGTTTCGCGTCGGCGGTACCTTCGGCACAAACGAGTTGACTTTTTCCGTTGGAATTTTAGAAAAGTGTCCGTAATTATAGTATTCCGCTAAATCTTCCGTGCTTTTGACTGCTACGTTGTAGCTATCGCCGGACTTAAATTTTGCAAACTCCGCATCATTAGTACCCTCGCTGCTCGATTTCAACGACTGCAATGCCGCTGCTCCTTTAACGACTGTCACGTACACATCGCTCCTTATTCGTATTAATAATTACCGCAGACATGGCGCAAGCAACGTATGCATCCGTCAATTGCGCTCTTACTGCGCTGCGGTCGGACTACTTTGCGCAACAGTCTGATAGTGACCGGCACATTTTACGGGTGATCAGCCCGACCGATGTATCGTACGACTCTTGTGCTAAGCATTACGCCCGCGTCGCGGCATCAACGCAAAACATCGTCCACACCGCGAGGCCGGCGTAAGACCGGCGTTACTTAATCCCGTTCGATCAGCGCAATCAACGCCAGCCCACCGAGCATGAACACGCCGACCAACGCCGCGCTAAACATGCGCAGATACCTCGTCTTTCTTCTGCTGTAATTCCGCCTGTTTGTCCGTTAATTCGCCGGCGACTGACCGAAAGTAAGCGATCTTGCCGTCGATTAACGCCTTTGTCTCCGGATTATGGACGCGTAACTTTTTAACGTTACATTGCGCAATTTTCAGCTCAATTTCGGCGACTTGCCGTTCAATGGCGCGGAGGTCTTTCGTGTAAGCGCGTAATAAAGCGTTGGCTTTACGCTTGACTGCGCTAAGTAATTCGGACGGTAAAGCTACGATGTCGTAAGGTTTTTGCATGTCAACAAACCTCATCGGCATTTCACCCTTGTGACATGTTATGACGTAACCGTTCTTTCCAACGACCATAGAAACGTTGCTTTTATCGTGATAAAAAATGTGACGATTTTTACTCTCATTCCCCGCACCAATATATCTCGCAGTAGTCATTAGTTGCTTTAAGTGGTTTGCGGCAGCTTGTCGGGAAATCCCAATCCGTTCCACAGCGCGATCTACAGCGTGGTTGGTAACACCTTTAACTGCAATATTCATCCGACACGCACCCCTTTCGGCAAGTTTCGTAAGTAATCGGCGGCGTCTTCGTCCGGGCGGGGCGCGCGTTATACGTGATAATAGCGTCGAGTTGCGTGCGGTCAATCATATTTGATGTCTTAGTCCCACTTAATTTTGTAAAATTGTATAAATTCATTGGAAATCGCTCCTTTTATACGTTTATTGTTGCGCAATGTTGGGTAAAGTAGTAATATAATAAGTGAAGTTGTTATATTAAATTTTGTTGACATCTGCGATTGCAGTCACCATAAACATATTTATTATGGTATAAATTAATAATAAGGCGTACTTAAATAAGGGTTTCATTACCTCTTTAATTTTTTCGCGCCTTTGGTTAGAATGAAAAGGAGCTTACTGGCATAAAAATTATTACGCCAGCCATATAGCTCAATTGGAAAGTTGGGTTAGCCTGCCAGCTTAACTCGACACTTTTTTCCAAATCTTTGGATGTGCTTTCGCATCGTTTCGGGTTTCCTATCTAATTTGCCTGCCAGCTCTTTAGATAATTCCGAGACGTTGTGGAAGCCATCTGCCCATGATTCTAAAATGAATAAATTCGTACTATCACCTTCTGCCAGAAAGGTGATTTTTTATTTAGGATCTCTTCTTCTCCATCTCCCAACACGATTTGTTCAACAGATATAGACTTTGACTCGATTAACTCGAAAGGATTAACTGAATCTTCTTCTACTGAAAATTGTGATTCGTTTTGAACTTTTTTCCTTTCTTCCTTGTTTGTTTTGTTTCTTGAGCCGATAGCTCGTCCATCATCGCATTGTTTATTGCTTTCTTTATAAATGAGTCCGGATTGCCTTTGTTCCTGTCGAAAGTGTCAATACAGTAATTCAATTGCCTAAAGCATCTTTGTTCAAAGTTTGTCTCGTCATTTAACTTCCACCAAATCTTGTACGTAATGTCGTTGATGTAATTTAAATAATTCCTAAGTACATCATCTAAAGTGTTGATTACCGTCTCTTGCTCCTTCTACTAGTTCTGTCAAACTTAATTCGGTCATTTGATTCCTCCTCTGTACTGTATTAAACCCTAGCTTTAGAATATTTGGGACAACTTGCTAAACATTTCTATTTATTTTTTAATATTCTTACGTTAAACTTTAAATTAGATGTTGGCATATGTCAACATATGAAAAGGAGGAACATATGTGATTGATTTTGAGCCTTTGTTTACAACACTTGAAGAAAAAGGGATGAGACGTACAGATTTAAGAAAGATAATTGATGGAACAACTGTTGCTAAACTTGGTAAGAATAAGTCTGTTACACTAGATACTGTTGATAGAATTTGCTTATATTTAGACGTTCCGATTGAAAAAGTGGTGCGCATTAACCGATAAACTAATAGGGTGGTGCTTAATGTATAGAGTCGGCAAATGCCGGCTTGCTGAACACTTATATTCACGGGGAATGACTCAAACTGACTTAGCTATAAAGACTGGTTACAGTACTAGCACTATTAGCGACTACATAAACAATAAACGTAGGATGGGCATCGAAAGGGCGATGAATATTTCGTCCGCTTTAAATTGTAGCATCGACGATCTTTATGATTGGGTCAAAGAGTGATCCCTTTTTAGCAGGCCGGATTCAGTACGAGTGATAGTTCGCTCGTATGCCGGCATTTCCGCAATAGCGGATTGCTATATAATTATTACGCAAGCACAACGCTCTACCTACGCTATCCCTGCAACTCTCCGCACCTGCTTCGCATTCATAATATACGATCTCAACTCGTCCTTATTCGAGACATCATTCGCATCTTTATACTTTGCCGGAAACCCCGCCACTCTGACGTTAATATGCGGATAATTGTGAAGCTCCGCAATAATCCGCCTTTTAAGCGCCTGCCCCGCATCGTCATGATCCGCCATTATGGTAACGTCCCGTACACTACTTTGCGCAATCAATGCAGCCTTGGTGCTGTTAAATGCCGCGCTGCCGACCGCTACTGCCGGAAAGCCTGCGCTCATTATATAGAGAGCGTCAATTTCGGCTTCGACCATTATTATAAGCGAAGGTCGTCGTTTTTGTAAGATGAGATTTCCGTATATAAGATTGCGGATAGCTTCGCCGCCCTTAGCGTACCAAAAGAATTTATTTGTAATACTGCGATACTTCACGGCTCTGAGACGTCCGCGTCCGTCATGCCAGGGTATTGCTATCGCCTTACCGTTTTGCTTAATGCCCATATAAGCCGATACACGCGGATCAACGCCTCTGCCGTATAAATACGTAGGCTTGTCGGTAAAGCCCGTGAGCGCGTCGTCAGCCAACACGATCGGCTTGCGTGGGGCGTGCGTTTTCAAAGGACGGAAATTTAACGCTTGCTGTTCGGCGCTGGCATACTTGTTGCGCAAATAAAGGGCTGTTTCCCGTTGGCTTTCACCGCGTAAACGAGCAAGTAGCTCAATAAATCCGCCGCGTTCGCCTGTACCGCTGTCGCCCCATACGCCGGCCGCTGCGTTATCTGTCTCCGTTAGATAAACGTAAAATGACGGGTGCGTATCATCACGAAACGGTGACTGTGCAATAAGGCGGTCGTCCGACCATGTGGCGTTGTTAAAATCGTAATCTTCTAATTCTGCGCGGATGTCATACATGGTGGCGATGCACCTCATTTCCAGCTCATAGTTATTTTACCACAATAGATTGTGAGAGTGAATGTCCCTTACCACTATAAATTGTGTTGGTTGTGGATAAGTGCTTTCAATAAAAATCATACGAGTTTTTTATTTTCCTTTATTTTTCGCCCCAACAATGTTTCGGGAGAAGAATAAGACAAAAACGTTAAAAGTTAGCAATTACAAGACCAAGTAATTATTTTGATGGTAAAGTCTACTTTTGAGCAAAAATAAATCAAAAGACCTAGTGTCTAATTCCATTGTATTCCATTTTTATTTTTAAATTAAGTGGTAAATGCGTCCAAATATACCCAAAATATGTCAATTATTAAAATTGCTTAACTAACGCCTCTTCTGCGCTAATTTCCCGCACAACGCCAACGCCCGGATAGTATAGTAGTTCCAACGAAACGCCCTCGCCACCATCACGTCCTTTACCTAAAGATATTTCACCGTGCCCTTTAACGGTATCGATTCCGAACACACTCGCAGCATCTTGAAGTACCGCCTTCGTCTTCATGATGTCTTTTCGGGTTGGGACGGAAAGCTCCCGTTCGCCTTCGTCATTTTGTTGCTCAGTCTCTTCATCCGCCTGCGTAATAACGTGCATTACAGTTTGCGTATAACCTGCCATCCCTCGCAACTTTTGCGAAGTCTTTGTCGCAGCTCCACCCGGTGTTTTGTCCTCGTTACGTTCGTAGTTCATCAGATAAAACGGATCGATCATTACGACATCAGCTTCGTACTCCTCGATATTCTTGCGCAATTCTGCCGCCGACCGATCTGTAAAGCCTTCATCATCCGTCGCTCTTACGATAATATCGCCTTTTAAATGCGCGTCTATGTTGGCGAGGAAACTACGAAACTCTGCCTCAAATTCTGGCGTTAAGTCGCCATGTCTTATTGCGCGGCTGTCAAAACCGGCTGCGACTTGTCCCGCGTCGTCAAACGTTACTTGGCGCAATCCTAGTCGACCACTCAGCGATACGTAAATACGCACCATGACCTCGTACCACGACATTTCGAGCGACCATACTAGGCAAGTGGCGCCGTCCTGCGCAGCTTTAACGATTTCCTCTAGCACCATGATCGACTTACCGCGTCCCGACCGCCCGTACCACGTATACATATTTGCGCTGGCATAGCCGCCTATTTCACGGTTAATCGACGGAAAATGCGACGCCCATATGCGGTTCGATTCCCCTTCTTTTCGACGATCGTATTCCGTTTCGACTTTCGCAGTGTCTTCCTTTGCGCTCGTTCCTGTTCGACTACGAACGCTTGTTCCCATTATAGCTTCTTGCGAACGCTTATGCAATTGTTCTAGCAAATTTTTACCGTTGCCTTTTTCGTGTTCACGCGCCAAGTCGTTCATAATCGCTACAAACTCGCGCTCCTGACGCTCGGCCTTAATACCTTGCGCAAGTACGAACATGTTGTCGGTAACGTCCGGCACATAAGCGTCATCAAACGCTGGTACTTCGGCAATTAACGTAGCATATGACGGCGCTTGGTCACCGTTGGCTTCCGCATAATTAACGACGTATTCGTATGCTTGGCGTTCGGTTTCTGTTGCAAAGTCGGCGCGTTCGATGCCGTACTTGCGTAGCTCTTTTACGGAATTGTCATCGCAGACTTTCGATAGTATGAATGATCCGTATGCTATGAAAAGCGCCTCCTTTCGGCTTTTAGCGATTCTAATAGCGTTGCGTGGTACGTTAAGCATTCGTCGATGTCACTGAGCGTGTCGCTATATAACGCCTCAGTACCGAGTATCTTGCGCAAGGTTAACGCCTTACGACGGTCATCCAGCAGCTCGTCGATTAACGCCTCGACATGCGTAATCTTGCGGTCGATTTCGATGTGCGGCGGTGGCTCAGGCAACCGCGATTCCGTTGTAGGCAACACAAATTCGACGGCTTGTGGCGCTCCTTGCGCTAGCATTACGTTTACAGTCGGTGGTTCTTGCGTTGACTGGCGGTAAAGGACGTAGCCAGCAGCGACGAGTCCTACAGTAGTAAAAGCGTATTTAATTAGTTTCATCTAAATCCCCTCCCACTTGTATTGTTCCACGCAACTAAATGTTTCCGCATATTTTTCGATGTACAAAACCAAGTATCAGGCCGAATTATGCAATTATTGTTATCACACTTAATTAATGGTCTACCCATTATGCGAGATAGCACAGGTGTTTCACTGCAATATGGGCACGCTTTTAAAACATAATCACTCATCGTTCGCAGAAAATCCGTACTATCTTACCGTAGCGCCGGGAAAGTTCCTTCATTCCTAAACCTCCTCAAAGTAACCGATCTCTTTGTAAATCTCATACATTTCGTCGAAAGTGTTTACTTGGTTTAATTCTTCCATTACTGACTTTTCAATATAATAGTTAACGGACGCTAATTCTTTATAATTACGCTTGTACCCACCCATCGTCACACTTCCGTCTCTAGCGATGGATGTACCGCCCATTTCTAAATCACCATCTACCGCTATAAGCGCTTTTATTAGATTAATTCGTTTCGCACTATGCTCAAAATCCATTCGCCGTTTTAGCTCTTTTTCGCTTATCATTTCGCCTTCACTCCTCGTTTAGATTCGCCACCGAACGGTATCTGCAACGTATTCATGCGCACTCTGTCCGCCAAACGCGCTTCACCGAAAACGTCCGCAAGCTCGTCCATAGCGATATTAGACGTATAAACCGTCGGCAATTGCGTGACGACTCTAGCGTTAATAATGCCGTGTAAGTCCGCTCGAAACGCCTCAGTGACGCCACGTACGCCTATGTCATCCAAAACAGCGAACGGCGCGTGTTTCGCCTTTTCCATCGACCGGTAATAAGCCAGGGCCGCACCTTGCGCAATGTCCTCCGGTATATGCGAACGATTAAATTGCAAATATTGCGACTGCCATTCGTTAACGTCGAGAAAGTACGCTAACTGTTTCGGCAAGTTTTCGTTATTACTACGCGCAACTAAGTAACGAGCCGCCAACCATTCATTTATTAACGCGGCTGCCGTCGTCGTTTTGCCGGTGCCGGGGGACGCGCTGTATAAATAAACGCTACGTATTTCGCCTGCCGAGCCGCTAAACGTATCGACATAACGACGCAGGTCAGCGTATTGTTGCGCTTGGTCTGACGCCGGCGGTGCGTTTGATAGCATGGTGCGTGCGTATTCGGGCGGTAAGTTTGCGTTTGTGTGGCGACCGGCGGCGCTGTGCATGAGCGTGTAAGGTCCGCAAAGTACGTTACAGTGTTGCGCTTCACCGGCTACGCTACAGTGTTGCGCTAAGATACAGCGTTTTTCTAATGTCGTCATTAAAGCGCCTCCTCTTCGTCATCGAGCCAATTATTTAAGATCGCGTGCTTAGTCGCTTCTATTGCGCCAACGAGCTCACGATCACTTACGCCGTCGGGGCTGTCGATAACAAACGAGCCGTCGTCTTCGATTGTTAACGTGATGCGCCAGTCTTCGGATAGCGTTCAAGCGTGCGTGTTCCGCGGGGCTTACGTATTTGCGCAATTATTCGACCTCCTTTATCTCTTTAAGGACTCCTAGTTCCCTACCGCCAAAATCTAAAGAACTTCTTCCACCGTATTCAGATAATACGTGTACACTTTCGCCATTTTCAATAGCTGTTACCCACCCTATTTCATATCTGCCGTCTTTTTCTTCACGAATCTCGATTGGTAGTATTTAAATCAATAAGCCCGTAATCCTCCACTTCAACTACATTAACATTGCTCAGATGTTTATAATAAGGTTTAATCATCGCCCTTCGCCTCCTTAATCCATCCTCTTCCTGAGCATCTCTCACAAGGGAAATGCCAAATATCAATACCTTCGCCGTCGCATTTTGGGCAAGTGCGATTATCACTCATCACCCGCCGCCTCCGATACTACTCTCTTTTCAATGCTAATCGCTGTAGTGCATCCACACTCACATTCGAAAGTTGTGTCATCTAAAAAGTCCATTACAACCTCATTTTCTCCAGTGAAAACAGCAACAGTACTTGTCACTTCTTCTTCGCATCCCTCGCAGATTGTCTTATAAGTCTGTACGATCACTCACTCCGCCTCCTCCGCTACATATTCATAATTGCCTGTGCTGTCGTGTAAACTGTTACGATCATCCCTACCACCATTCCAAGGACAAATGGAAATATAAAGCGATTGAACGCTTCGACCTTTTCCGTAAACCTGCGCAATTTATCGTTAAATTTATCGATTCTATTCACCACCGATCACCTACCGGTACATACGCCGCCTCAGCTTCGTCTTCCTTCCGTCGTTTACGCGCTGCGTCCGCCACGGCTTTTTGCGCAACCGCCCAGTTGCGGTCTCTATACGCATACATAAACGTAAATTGTACGAAAGGGTATTCGGCAGACGGCTTATATTCATCGAGGCATAACTCGATAAACTTGCGCAGTGTGACGTTGCCGTACTTACCTTGCGCCTGTTTCAGCATGCCGCGTTCCATCGACCAGCGCTGTTGTTTGCCGCCGCGTCCGCCCGGCTGGTAGTCGACACCGAAACGTTTTTCCGTGAGATCAACGAGCATTTGCAGATGCGTGTTCGCGTTCCATTTTTCGATTGGTAAGGCGCGCCAATCGCGCGTACTAATCTTCGTCATTTATTCGTCCTCCTTAGAAACATCCTAACGGATAGTATCCCGGCAAATCAGCGAGATCATCGCGTTTAGATTTCGACAAGTCTTCGATTATTCGGCGTTGTTGCTTCGTTTCGTTGCGAAGTTCTTGGCTACAGTTCTCTAGCGCGACAATATGCGTAAGTAAGGCGGGTATGTCTTCGCGGGTGTGGGCGATGAACTCTGCGTCCGCAAACGACTGTAAAATACTTCCGTAATCTTTCATATCTATACGACTATTACCGTCAACCCAAATATCAGTACCATCGATTAACCACGGACTTTCTGACGCTGTATATGCACGCTCCTTAATTGCGTTGAGTTGTTCTTCTGATAACGTCATGTTATCGCACCCTTTCAAATAAATCTCGAAAATCTTTACGAACTAAACCAACATTAAACGACTCGTCCTCCGCATCTAAATCGATCTCCTCTTCGTATACGTTGCCGAAATTTTTACGCTGAGGCTCGGCGGCGAGTTTTTCCGCTTCTTTGCGTTCTTCTTCGTCTTCATAACGCATGACTAACCGCTTAATGGCGCGCACGACTGCTTCTTCGTTATCGCCATACATAGACAGCCATGTTCGGTCTACTTTGCGCAATCTACGATAAAGTAAAACATCATCATCGACTACACGGGCGCGGTACTTGCCGCGTCGTCCTCGTATGTTCCGGTAAATGTTGCGGGCGAGGAACGGGCGTAGTTTTATAAAATCGCATATCCTATGTCCGAGCGCTAGATCGAGTAATGAAATTGTCATTAAAGTGAATAACACAACCGCGATGACAACGGTTATTATCACTGCTGTATACATTATCAGCACCTCCCGTCTTCTAATTTCGCATAATGTACCGCAGCTTTTAAGCCGGTAATAATTCCGTCGGCATAGATAGCCGATTCGCTTGGTTGCGTATAATTCTCTTTTTCTTCTTCCACGCGAGCAATTTTCGATTCCAGTCTCGCGATTAATAATTCCATACGCTCGCCTCCTCGTTATATTGCCGCAGACGCTAATACACGCCCCATGACGGCTTATTTCGTAGTAACACGACTATTCATATTCGATGGCGTCAGCGCGTCGTGAATGGCGTCCATCTTCCGCTCTATACGCGCCACGTCTCCGCGCAGTTCCTCCCAACTTTCCGCGTCTGATTCGCGTAATAATAGCTGAACGATAATACGGAGCGCGTGATCGATACTGCCCGGATACTTGTGCGGCGTGTAGACCGTTTCATGTGGCGGCTTACCTTTCGCTTGGAGTTCCGTCCAGTTTTCCTTCGCCGTGTTATCGATGTCGGTGCGGATAGCGATAATAAATTGGTGCGCGTCTGAGCGTAAATAGTAGCGCTCGGTGATCGGGATATTAACCATAGTGACGACTCCTTTTTTCGTATGATTGCGGCGGACGGCGGGGCGCCACGCACGCTTGTACTTTCGTACTTTAATTACTTTCTTTGCGCAAGGTAGTATGGGTTTTAATGACTTTGTTATTGTATAAATAAGGTAGCAGTCCGTAAGGGCTGCAAATGTTTTGAGTCTAGTTAAACTGAGTATAGATAACACTGAGTATAGTTCCTCGGCAACTGTGTCACCCCGGCATAGACACCATGTCCGTTAGGCTTTGACACAGATTCCGGTAGGCGTCTAAAAATCCGCCGGTAATTCGTTCAAATAATAGATATTCGACGTTCTATAACCTCGCACATCATGACGTTCTTCCACTGTTATTGCGCCGATTTCTTCAAGCAACTTGACCGACCTTTGTACGGTTCTTGCCGAGCAATTGGCGAGCTCTGCGATGCGTTCGTTTGACGGATATGAAGTTTTGTCGTCGTTATCCGCGTACATACATAATATGACGTAAACGAGTTTGTCCGTTGGGCGTTCGAATTTAGTTACGTTTGTTAGTACGCGTTTGCTTACAATTGCGTATTTTTCCTTGCGGTAATCGATTACTTTCGGCTTTTGTTGCGCCGCCACTTGCTCGATTGTTAACACCTCCCGTTAGTTATATAACCCTGACGTGTTTTTAATTGGGACAATTACGCTTACTAATACCGACGATTGCCAATTAAAAGTTCGACGCTTTTGTGTAAACTTTTTTATGCGCTTAATAGATATACGACGCCCGCACGGTAATTTTACGGTTGCGCAAAAAAAATAACCCGCCGCATATTTGCGACGAGTCTATTTCGGCCATTTAACCGGAAAGTTGTTTTTACATGACGAGCACTCGCCCGCTTTATCGTGTTTGTAAATGTTTAGTTTCGTCTCATTTGCGCAAAATGGACAGCTTACGGGGTGTCCAACTAAAAATGCCGGCATCACCAGTAGCCCGCCCGTGAGCATCATTCCGATCCCCGGTAATATACCGATAATCGTTAAGCATAGTAAAAGACCGCCGATAATCGACGCCAATCCCAAAAGCCCGATCGGTATGCGCACACAATATTCCCACGCCTGCATTTGTCTTTTATTAACGTTAACCGTTTGTATAGGCGCTTTATTTTCCATTATAACGCCTCCCTAAAAGTTTATTTCGATTTCCTCTTCGCCCGCTAATGTTTCAAATGTATCTTCGCTAAAGACGTCGTTCGTATAAAATCTCAGCCATTCCAACTCGTCTACATCAAAGTTTTCCGGTAGTATAAACGCCATAAACCCGTCCTTTTTAACTCCTTCTCGGAACTCCCCCGCAACTTCAGCGTTACTATAATATTGTACAAACTCCGCATCAAAGTAATCGATCTGCTGACCGCTGTTTGTAACTATTTGCGCAATCGGATTGAAGTTAACATGCTCTTCCGATAAGTTTTCGACGTTAATGTTAATTTGCACGTAATCAAACTCGGTGCGATCCGTTATCCACGCGAATTCCGCCTCATGTACGCGGTCGTCATTATTACGGTGGAGTACTTTCACATCCTCGTATGTCACGTCCATATATTCTCCGATTGTTACGTTAATTGCTCGTCATGATACGCCAACAATTCCAACTCGTAACCGTCCTCGGACACTGTTGCGCCAACTTCCGTTAGCAGTCCGTCATCTTCGTCAGCTTCTTCCTCAACAACTTCTGGCTCTTCTTCGTCCTCATCGGTTACTTCTTCCGCTTCTACTTCGGTCGCTTCCGCTTGCTCATCTTCTACCGTTTGTTCTTCGTCCCCATTACATGCCGCTAACATTAACGCACTTATCGCAAATACAATCGGATACTTTTTCATTATTAACCGCCCCTTTCATACGTTATATCTACGCTCATTGTACTATAAATTACCAATATTATGTACGTTTATAAGCGAAAAAAGTTGCAGTCCTCCGAAGAAGACCGCAACTTTTCCGTTTGCTATTACCACCACCGTCGTATATACTGTTGTTGCGCTAGTTTATTGCAGTAATTGACGTAAAGTTTATCGGAATCTCACCGAAAAATTTGTGAGAATGGCAACGATGGTCAAACGCTGTAACACCCGCCACTCCGCCGTTAGCTTACTTTATGTTCAATCCGAAGCTTATCAGCGACCATCGCGATGAATTCACTGTTGGTCGGTTTAGCTTTTGACATACTGACCGTATAGCCAAAATAATGTGAAATCGAGTCAATGTTCCCTCGACTCCACGCAACTTCAATCGCATGGCGGATCGCTCGTTCGACGCGGCTCGCCGTCGTGTTAAATTTCTTGGCAATGTCTGGGTAAAGCTCTTTCGTAATGGAACCGAGTAACTCGATATCGTTATAGACCATCGTAATGGCTTCGCGCATATACATATAACCCTTAATATGAGCAGGCACGCCAATTTCATGGATGATATTCGTAATTCTTTGATCCAAATTCACTGTCGGCTGTTTAATCGTGTTATAACTACTTCTCGTGTGCGAGACGTTCATATGTTCCGTTTCAACACCGTTTAACTCGCGAATCTTATCGATGAGAACTTCCATATCAAACGGCTTAAGAATATAATAAGAAGCGCCAAGACCGACGGCTTTCTTCGTTACATCTTCCTGACCAAATGCGGTTAGCATGAGAACTTTCGGCATTTTTGATAGAGACTTTTTCTGTAAACGTTCTAACACTGCCAATCCGTCTAAGTATGGCATAATAATATCAAGTATGAGTACGTCTGGTTCTTTCTCTTCTACGAGCGTGATACAGTCTTGACCGTTATAGCTAATGCCTGAGACTTCCATATCTTCTTGATTCGAGATGTATTCCTCAAGCATCTGCACCAACTCACGATTATCATCTGCAATACAAACTTTAATTGAATCCAAAATGGGTCCTCCTCTGCCTCATATGTTATTATAGTTTTGGGCTTGTTGTTGTAATTTCGTTTCTCATATGGAATTATCCTTTAAATAAACAGAAAATCAAGGTAATTTCGGAAAATCCGTTATTATCATCCAACAAATTACAACATTCTAAATAATTCGAGGGCAGATGTCGAATTCTGTCGAATTTTTATGTATCGGAAAGGCAGCTGTTTAGCTAGCCTTTCTTTCATCATTTTCTAGAGGAACACCGGCTTCTTGCAACATCCATTCAATATGGGAACCATACCCAGATGACGAGTCATTAACAAATACATGCGTAACTGCACCGATAATCTTTTCGTCTTGAATAATTGGACTACCACTCATTCCTTGAACTATGCCTCCGGTTTTGTCTAATAGGCGCTCATCTGTAATCCGTATGACCATTCCTTTTGTTGCTGCGTGTTTTTGCGGTGATGACCGAACAATCTCGATGTCGAATTCTTCTACGGTTTCATCTTCTACGACCGTTAATATTTTCGCTGGTCCCTCTTCAACTTCATCTGCAAAAGCAATTGGCATAGATAGTCGTCCTTCATTCACAAGATCATGACCGTGATGTAACACCCCGTAAATACCAAACGTATTGTTTTTTGTAATCGTACCTAATACGTGTTGAGAAGTCGTCAATGACGCTTGTTTTTCACCTGGTATTCCATTTTTGCCTTTAGCAATCGAACGTACGGATGACCGCACAATTTCTCCTTCGTGAATCGCAACAGGCTCTTTCGTATCAATGTCTGATATAACGTGGCCTAGTGCCCCGTATTTTCCAGATAATGGCTCATAAAACGTCATCGTTCCAACGCCAGCAGCAGAGTCTCGAATGTACATCCCCAACTGACCGATGCCTTCTGAGGCGGTAATGCTTTGGTCAATCGTTTTCGTTAACGTCTTTCCGTTCCGAATAACTTCGACTTCAATTGGCTGCGCTTCATGGGGTGTACGAAGAATTGTAGCGACTTCATGCATATCTTCAACCGGCTGTTTATTTAATTTAACGATGATATCCCCTTTTTGAATCCCAGCGGATTCGGCAGGTGATTTCTGACCATCTGACGTATCAATTAAATGAAACCCTACAACCAATACCCCTTTTGCGTTTAATCGAACGCCAATGGACTGCCCGCCAGGAATGACTTCAATGCGTTCTCGACGGTCTTTGTGAATTTTCTTCACCGGAAAATCTCCGGCAGCCACTGTAATCGCTGCTTCATCTTCGGTATGAATAGAAAATAATGACGGTAACGAATCTTTAACTTCATCCATATTTGCATCAACCGGTACACTCACTTGTTCAGGCAACATCATCACTGTTGAATCGGCGTTGAAAAACCAATCGCAACGAGGGCAACTAAAACAATGGTACCGATAATCTTACGGTATCTCTCACTGTTCACATCATCTCACACTCCTAACTCCCGACCGTACTTTTAGTACGTACTTATAATGTTGCCTCTCTCGGACGTTTATATAACTGGCAAAACACAAAAAACCGACCACAAATGGGCGGTTTTTTTAGGAATGGCAATATTTATAGCGGTATGATTATGCTTTTTTACTCCAGAGCATCTCTCTTGCCGTTTCTTTCGTGTTCGTTGTGATCTCAGAACCTGATAGCATTCTTGCCAATTCGTCGATTCTTTGATCGTCGTTAAGTTCCTCAACTTCAGTGGAAACTCGATTGTTGATTTCTCTCTTTTTAATGTACATATGTGTATTCGCTAACGAAGCGACTTGAGGTAAATGAGTGATGCAAAGCACTTGTGACTCATTAGAAATCGCATAAATCTTTTCACCGATTGCACCAGCAACTCTACCGCTAACCCCGGTATCCACTTCATCAAAAATCAAAGCCGTACGCTCTGATCTGTCCGTTAGGATACTTTTCAACGCAAGCATAATCCTTGATATTTCTCCACCAGAAGCCACTTTTGATAGTGATTTTTCTGGCTCCCCTGGATTGGACGACAAGTAAAATTCCATCCGTTCCAAACCATCTTCATTTAGCGTAAACACTTCTTCACCATTTTCGACAACAATGCCGCGGCGATGAGGGTGAAATTGAACCGTAAAACTTGTTTTCTCCATAAATAAATCTTTTAGTTCCATTTCAATGGCTGCTTTTAATTGCTTCGCCGCATGCTTTCGCGATTTAGAAAGGGATTGCGCAAGTGATAATGCTTGAGCTTTATGAGTGTGGAGATCCTTCTCGACAGATTCAATTTTTTCATCTAAGTTACTCAATTCTTCTGCTTCTTCTGTAATTCGCTCTGCATAAAGAAGGACTTCCTCAATTGTCGATCCGTATTTACGTTTAAGATGATTAATCTCATCCAATCGTTTCGATATAAAATCAAGCCGATTAGGGTCATAATCAAGTTGTTCGACATGATCACGAATTTGAAATGTGACTTCTTCTAGCATATAGAAGTTGTTCGTTAACGAATCATTTATCTCTTCAAGGGATTGATCAATACTCGCCGATTCTTGAAGAGCAACCATCGCTTCACGTACGAGTTCTAACCCCTTTTCATCACCATAAAGGGCTTCATATGCTAGTTGCATTTGCGAGAAGAGCTTTTCCATATTGGCCAATTTGTATTGTTCTGCCGTCAGTTCTTCATCCTCTTGCTGCTTGAGCTTCGCCTCTTTAATCTCTTCCAACTGGTATTCAATCAGATCCAATCGTTGAACATTTTCACGGTCATTGTCCTTTAGATGCGATAACTGCTCTTCAAGACCGATGACTTGGCGATACTTCTCCTCATACTGCTGCTTATTCTCAAACAATGGATCACCGAGAAACCCATCGACCATCGCACTATGTTTATCTGGCTGTAACAAATCTTGATGCTCGTGCTGACCGTGAATATCTACAAGCTGTTGTCCGATCGCTCGCTGCATCGTTAACGTTACAAGCTCACCATTAATTCGACAGACGCTTTTGCCTTTCTCATTGATTTCTCGCTTTAGAATGATCATATCATCTTCTATATCGATCCCTGCTTCTTCTAACACTTCGACTACTTCGTGTTCGGAATGAATACGAAAAAGACCCTCAATCTCCGCCTTCTTTGTGCCATGACGAACGAAGTCAACAGATGAGCGTCCTCCAGCAAGTAAACCTAGCGCATCAATAATAATTGATTTGCCTGCACCCGTTTCCCCGGTTAAAACCGTCAACCCTGAAGAAAAGGATAAGGTTAAGCGATCAATAATTGCAAAATTACGTATCGAAAGTTCTTCCAGCATCTCAACCACCTCGATCTATTACAGCATATCTAAAAATCGATTCGAAATTGCAGGTGCTTGTTCGGCATCCTTACATATCATTAAAATGGTATCATCGCCACAAACCGTCCCCATAATTTCATCCCAATCTAAATGATCGATTAATGATCCAATCGCTTGGGCATTTCCTGGCAATGTTTTCATAACGATAAAATGATTTGTCTGGTCAATACTTACAAAGCAGTCAAACAGGTTTCTTTTTAATTTTTGTTCTGGATTAAAGCGTTGGTCTGCCGGCAAACTGTATTTGTACGTACCATCTAGTGTTGGCACTTTTACGAGGTGTAATTCCTTAATGTCTCGTGACACCGTAGCTTGGGTCACATTAAAACCTGCTGCTTTTAATTCATCTACGAGATCTTCTTGTGTATCAATGACCTTCGTATGGATAATCTCTCGGATCTTTACATGTCGTTGACCTTTCGTCACGCTCTCTACCTCCTCATTCACGCAAGGGAAATATACACACGTTAGTTTCCCCGTTCTTTGATGATAATTATACTGCTGTTTGTATAAATAAACAAATATTAGGGAATTAAGCACTGTGCGCATTTTTTATGACGAGAGCAATGCGTGACGCATCAATGTGACGCGAAGGATTGGCATTTTTTCGAAGGTGTAATAGAAACTCAATATTCCCACCGGTCCCAGTAATTGGAGAAACATCAAGACCGATTGGTTGCAAACCACTTTCTTCTGCAAAATTCAACACATCTTCAATGACACGTCGGTGTACATTTTTGTCCCGGACGATTCCTCGCTTACCGACTTCTTCTCTTCCTGCCTCAAATTGGGGTTTGACGAGAACAATGGCATCCGATTCATCTTCTATGATGCGCTGCATCGGTGGAAAGATGTGCTTTAATGAAATAAAAGAAACATCACACACGGCAAATTGGGGCGAGCCATGTGTGAAGTCTTCTTGATCCGCATATCGAAAATTCATTCTTTCCATAACCACGACCCGGTCGTCGGAACGAAGCTTCCAGTGCAATTGATTGTATCCCACATCAACGGCATATACTTGATTTGCGAGATGTTGCAAAGCGCAATCAGTAAAGCCACCAGTAGATGCACCTACATCAAGGACAACTTTTCCTTCAATCGACACGTTAAATACATCGAGTGCTTTATGCAGCTTCATGCCACCTCGGCTCACATAAGGACACTCTTGTCCCTTAACAAACAATGGCGTATCTCTGTCAATCTTTGTGCCCGGTTTATCAATTCGCTCACGTTCGGTATGAACAAGCCCTGCCATTATCGCTCGTCTTGCTTTTTCTCGTGTTTCACTAAGTCCTTGCTCGACGAGCAAAATGTCAACGCGTTCTTTCTTACCATTCATATTGGTTACGCTCTTTTCTTTTTACTCGGAACGATTTCTTTAACGGTGTTAGCTACTTCGGTTGCGGTTAAACCTAACTCTTCGTAAATCAAGTCAACGCTACCGTGCTCAATGTAACGATCTGGAATTCCCATTCGCTTCACTTGCATAGACGCAATGCCACGGTCGTGCAGGAATTCAAGAACCGCACTACCGAAACCACCTTGTAAAGCAGCTTCTTCCAACGTTAAAATCGGGCGGTTTTCCTCTCCTAATTGCACGAGCAACTCTTCGTCAAGTGGTTTTACCGAGTTCGCATTCACAACCCGAGCGGATACGCCCGTTTTTTGAAGTTGTTCAGCCGCACTCTTTGCAATTGGAAGCATCGTACCAAAAGTCAAGATCGTTACATCCGAACCTTCTTGTTCAATGTTCCATTTGCCGACTGGCACTGCTTGTAAGTCTTCGTCCATCGTGACACCATAGCCATTGCCACGAGGATAACGAACAGCCATCGGTCCGTCATCATTTTTGTAGGCTGTATATATCATATGCTGAAGTTCATTTTCGTCTTTTGGCATCAAAATCTTCATGTTCGGCAAGTGCTCATGTAATTGATGTCAAACACACCTTGATGTGTTTCCCCATCACCACCAACAAGACCTGAGCGATCAATCCCGAAAACAACGTTAGATTTTGACGGCAACGTCGTGTACAAGCTGATCATAACCACGTTGTAAAAACGTTGAATACACACCGAATACTGGCTTCATGCCTTCAGCTGCCAAACCTGCAGCCATCGTCGTTGCATGCTGTTCAGCAATACCAACATCATACATGCGATTCGGGAACTTTTTGGCAAACTTGTCCAATTTTGTTCCGCCTGGCATCGCGGCTGTAATCGCAACGACTCTTTCATCATGCTCAGCAATCTTGGCGACAGTATCACTGAAAACTGCACTATAAGCAGGGGGACCTGCTTTCTTTTTCATGTCACCTGAGTCAATTGCATACGGTCCTGGTCCATGCCATGCACCGCTTGCATCTTCTTCAGCAGGCTGATACCCTTTTCCTTTTTTCGTAATCACATGCAGCAATACCGGACCTTCAGTCCGTTTGGCATACATTAAGTTGTTATGAAGTCATCAAAGTCATGACCATCAATAGGACCGTAGTACGTGAAGCCCATTTCTTCAAAGAACATCCCTTTACTAAGCAAGTATTTAAGGCTGTCCTTCATTCGCTCTGCCGTGGAGCTAAGCGGGCCACCGAGTGCTGGAATTTTCTTGATTACGTACTCCAAGTCTTCTTTTGCACGGCGATAACCACCTGTTGAACGCAAACGACCTAGCACGTTGTGAAGTGCGCCCACATTAGGAGCAATCGACATTTCATTATCGTTTAAAATCACTGTCACATTCGTTTGCTCATGACCGATATGATTCAATGCTTCAAGCGCCATCCCACCTGTCAAAGCACCGTCACCGATGATTGGCAACACATGATTGTTTTCAGATTTGAGATCTCTTGCAGCTGCCATACCCATCGCTGCTGATAACGAAGTTGAGCTGTGTCCAGCTTCCCAAACATCGTGCTCACTTTCGCTCATCTTCGGATAGCCACATAGACCTTGATACTGTTTTAGTGTATCAAAACGGTCTGCTCTGCCCGTCAGAATCTTGTGTACGTATGCTTGATGGCCCACATCAAAGATCAACTTATCCTTTGGGCTATCGTACAATTTATGGAGCATGAGCGTCAGCTCAACAACCCCCAAATTCGGGCCAAGATGTCCTCCTGTGACAGAGAGTTTGGAAATGAGAAATGAACGTATCTCTTCTGCAAGTTGTGAGAGTTGCTTTTTTGAATAGCTTTTTAAAAATCCGGGATCTTGAATGGCTTCTAAGTCCATGCCTGATATCCCCACTTTCATTAAAAAAAATGTGTGTTTCTTAGTATTTCCGATGGATGTAAATCCATGTGTGATCTTTATTGTACTTTCTATGTGAACAAAAAGCCAATAAAACAATTATCGATCTCGTTTTGCCACATACTGCAAGATGCTCAGTAGCGCAGATGCATCGCAACTTACAGTTCTTAGTGCATCGGCAGCCGTTTGAATATGCGCATCTAACTTGTTTTTCGCTTCACTTAATGTAAGTAAGCTAGGATACGTACTCTTTTGATTATCTGTGTCGCTTCCGACAGGCTTTCCGATAATCTCTGCGTCCCCTTCTACATCTAAGATATCGTCTTTAATTTGAAAAGCGAGACCTAAATTCTCCGCATAAATCTTTAAAGCAGCAATGTCCCCCTCAGGCGCTCCCCCTAAAATTCCACCAGCTTCAACAGCAAATTCTAGTAATGCTCCGGTTTTGTGACGATGAATCCATTCTAATTCTTCGAGACGAAGCGTGCGATCTTCACCTTCAATATCAGCTACCTGACCACCGACCATCCCCCGAATCCCTGCAGATTCTGACATCCGCCGTGTAATGTGAACGATGTCTCGTGGGTGCATATCATCTTCAGAAATGTCACTCACTAGTTGAAAGCTTTCTGTTAAAAGAGCGTCTCCAGCGAGAATGGCTAATGCTTCCCCATATACACGGTGATTGGTCGGTTTGCCACGCCGGTAATCATCGTTATCCATGCTTGGCAAATCATCATGGATAAGCGAATACGTGTGGATCATCTCCAATGCCGCCCCTAATTTATACGCGGAGCTTGTTACAGGTTTATAGCTTTGCGCTGCCATAATTAACAGCAACGGACGAATACGCTTCCCACCAGCGTTTAAGGAATAGAGCATCGCTTCTTTAATGCTTTCAGGACAAGAGGCACTTTCAATTTGAGAATGAATGACATTCATCAATGGGGGTACATGGCGTTCAATCATATCTTCTATTGTTTGATCCGTTTGCAAATTTAACCCTCCTCATGAAGGGAGAACGGTTCTGTCTCTCCATTTTCAAGCACAATTTTGTCCATTCTCTTCTCGACTTTTTGCAGCTGGTCATGGCATTGTTTTGATAGCGTCATACCTTCTTGGTACATATCAATTGCTTTTTCCAATGGCACATCACCTTCTTCAAGCTTAACAATAATCTCTTCGAGTGACTTCATCGCTTCTTCAAAGCTTTTAGCCTCTTCGGTGTCTACTTGCTCTGTATTCTTTTCATTCGTCATCGATCGGTTCTCCTTTCAGCGCGAGGGACTGTTTTTCAGTTACCGTTTGTACTTCCGTCGTCACTTGACCATCATGAAGATGTAACGTTAGCGGTAAGGACGATTGGATATGTTTAGTAGAGGATACAAGTTGCTCCCCTTGGTACGCCACATTATACCCTCTGCGTAACGTATTGAGTGGGTTCAAGATCTCTAGCTTACTAAGCCGAGTCTCAAAAGCTGTTGATTGCTTTTGAAATACCTCTTTCATGCTGCGTTGCAATCGTTCTTGCAGCAGTTGGCGCTCTGAATGTTTTTCTTTGAGCATCATACCTGGGTGCATACGCTCCAACCGGTGTGAAACGTCAACGTATGATTGTTTTTTGTCTCCCATGTAGCGCTTCATAAACCGGTGCAAATACTCAAGGTTGCGATCAAGCTCTTGTTCCTTTTGTGTGACGAGCTGTGCGGGATATTTGAAGGCATACGATTGCCTAAGTTGTTTTAATTTAACTTGTCGCTGGCGCACCAGTTGTTTACTTGCTACAGTCAGCCGCTTTTGAATGGATATGAGCTTGTCCGTCCACTCTTTCATTGAAGGTACGGCAAGTTCAGCTGCAGCAGTTGGTGTGGCAGCTCGAACATCCGCTACAAAATCGTGAAGTGTGACGTCTGTTTCGTGGCCAACCGCTGATATGATCGGTGTTGTAAGCATCGCTGTTGTTCGGACGACCTGTTCGTCATTAAACGCCCAAAGTTCTTCAATTGAACCGCCACCGCGCCTGCAATTAAGACGTCTAACCCTGCCGCATCCGCTCGTTTGAGTGCGTTTACAATCGATGGGACCGCCTCAGGTCCTTGTACAGCAACTGGATACAGATGAATTGCTGCTTGGGGATACCTTCTCGTGATAGTCGTGTAGATGTCTCGAATGACAGCCCCTGTTTGCGACGTGACCACGCCAACTCGTTTCGGAAAGCTCGGCAAAGGCTTCTTTCGCTCATTAGCGAACAAACCTTCGGTTTCAAGCTTCTTTTTCAATTGTTCATAAGCTAAATACAACTGCCCTAAGCCATCGGGTTCCATGCTTCGTACGTACAACTGGTATTGTCCATACGGCTCATAAACTGAAATATTCCCTTGCACGAGTACTTTCATACCATTTTCTGGATGAAAACGGAGGCGCGATTATTCCCAGCAAACATAACTGCTGAAATTCGCGCCCGATCATCTTTTAATGTGAAGTACATATGCCCACGGCTATGATGCTTAAAATTAGAGATCTCGCCATAAAGCATGACATGATTCATTTGTTCGTGCTGTTCGATAATTCTTTTCAGTTCTTTCGTAACTTGTGTTACAGAAAGATAGGAATGATTAGCTTCCACTCGCCATCATTCCTCTCGCAGCTTCTACTGTGTTATGCAGAAGCATCGTAATTGTCATCGGTCCAACCCCACCAGGTACTGGCGTAATCCAACCGGCAATGTCTTTCACTTCGTCAAACTGTACATCTCCAGTAAGCTTCCCGTTCGCCATACGGTTCACACCAACATCAATAACAACAGCCCCTGGTTTAATCGCTTCTGGGCCTAACATATGTTCTTTACCGACTGCTGCAATCAACAAATCGGCTTCTCTTGTAATACTCGCCATGTCTTTCGTTTTTGAATGACATACCGTTACCGTCGCATTTTCATTTAAAAGCAATTGACTAACCGGCTTACCGACGAGATTACTCCGCCCAACGACAACCGCGTGTTTGCCTTCAATGTCTATGCCAGTCGTTTTTAACATCTCAATAATTCCCAAAGGGGTGCAAGGAGTGAAACCCAACTCACCTAACATTAAGCGTCCGACGTTATTCGGATGAAAGCCATCCACATCTTTCTCTGGTGCAATTTGGTTAATTACCCGTGTTTCTGTAATGTGGTCAGGCAACGGAAGTTGCACGAGGATCCCATGAACGGACGGATCGTCATTAAGTTCTTGAATCTCTTGCAAAAGTTCAGACTCGGTAATCGTCGTCGCTCTTCGCCTTACTTCGGAATGGATCCCCGCTTCTCTACAAGCCTTTTCCTTACCCTTTACATAGCTATGAGAAGCGGGGTCATCTCCGATTAGAATGACTGCAAGGCTAGGATTCACACCGGTTTCTTTCAACCGGCTTGCCTCGATAGCAATTTGGCGACGCTTCTCTTTGGCAATCTCTTTACCATCAATGATGCTCGCTGTCATTGTTCTCCCCACTTCCTCGGCGTAGCCTTTTAACACATTCGAGAGGACGCCATTTACAAACTTACCCGCCTCATCCTCACCAAATGCTTTAGCTGTATTAATCGCTTCGTTTAATGTGACATGAGGTGGAATCTCATCGTAGTGCAGAAGTTCGTATACGGCAAGGCGTAGTACAGCAACATCGACATTGTTTAATCTTTCCATTGTCCAATGTTCCAGCTGTTCCTCAATCCGAGCATCAATGCTTGTTTTATGTTCAACAATCCCAGGCAATACGCGAAGTAAATATTCGTCGCTCTCCTCATGCTCATCTAAAGCAAATTGCAAGGCTTCTTGCCAATGTACACCTGTCATTTCAACCTGAAATAGAGCTTGTACTGCCCTAATTCGCGCCCATCTTCGATTCATGCTTAACTCCTTTTCCTATCACGGCGCTTGTAGCGCTCCTTATTCAGATATTCGCTCTGCGCTCGCAAGCTCCAACGTCGTCTCTTCTTCTTTTTCAAAATGAATGCCAACAACATGTACGTGAATGCCATCCAAGGAGATCGCGGTCATCGTTTCCAATGCTTGTTGAATGTTTTTTTGCACTTGCATTCCAATTTCAGGTACAGAAACTCCGTAATATGCAACCACAGACACCTCAATCGTAACCCCGTTCTCACCGAGTTCAACTTTGACACCTTTTCCGTGATTTTTCTTACCGAAACGCTCTGCAACATCGTTTGCAAAGTTCCCACGAAGTGCAGAAACACCCTCAATTTCTGCTGCAGCAAGTCCAGCAATAACTTCAATAACTTCTGGGGAGATCTCCACACGGCCAAGGTCGTTCTCTTGTTCTTCTAAGTCTAACAATTGATATTCATTCATCGTGATCCCTCCTGAATTCTATTCTTGTTCGTTCGCTTGTTCTTCATTAGCTTGCTCAGCTTTTAACTGCTCTTCCCGTAACCGCTCCATACGGTAATGTCTGAAAACCGGGTATTCAGATAGGTTGTCGGGAATCTTACGATTTTCCAAAAGAATAATTTTCACGATGGACTTGTTTCTCGCCATATGATAACTCTCATCGTATTCGTTTTCTTGTGTGTAGCGTTTCAAGCTATCATAATCTTCCTCTTGAATCGATACAGGATGCGGATTTTCTTCTGTTGCTTCTTCTTGATAACCCACTTCAAACTCTACGATTTGAATATTGTCGTTTTTAAGGTTTCTCGTTTGTTCCAATACGGCTTTAGCGCCTTCTGTTAAATGATTCCATTCCATGAAGTGACATCTCCTAACTTCATTCCATTACATTGTTTTGTCATCAGTTGATTATATCATGTAAAAAATGCGATTTCACCTCTTAGCTTGGGATCCTTTGTTTTTTTGAATTATACATCATTTGTTAACGTCGATGAAATGATGTCAACATAGAAATCATTGAAGGCTAAGGGCTTACGAGTAATGTGAACGACCGTATGTATACAGAAAGCATTTAATCTTTTGTGAAAATAATGTTGGGGAGTGAATAGACCGTCAACATTTACGATTTGCCTTACGCTCAGCGTGAGAAATTCATTGGACACCAGAATGTAGAGTTTGCTTTGGAATTTCTTACGATTTGTCGGTTATAACAAATATGTCTTCATGTCGCTTTCGCGTATTGTGTTATACCGAGTGGGCAAGGCATGGATCGCATATTGTGCGCTAGTCTACACTTTCTGCAGTCAAGTTTGCTCTTTTTAGCGTTCATTTCGTAAAACTTGCATATAGTTCGGACTAAACCTAACACTTTACGACCTGTCGGCCCCAGCGGGACCGAACCGAAATCGGTCTTGGTTCGGCGCGGCTCGCGCCGAAAGAATTTTGGATTTTCAAATCGAGATTCGAGACAAGGCGTGCGGGTCAACCTTCATACGGTTGTGAGAACGAACATGAACGTCGCTTTGGAACGATATTGTCGTTCATATCCTTTAAAGTGCTGAATTTAGTTCCATAAACGGACGTTTGGAACGAGATGCCGATCGATTGGAAGTAGAACGAGGCAAAACGGTCACACATGAGCGAATCTAATTCCAATCGATGATCTTTGGAACCCGTTCTTTCGTTTCACGATCAAAACTCGGCAGCGCAGAAAACACAGACTACATTGTAAGTTCCCTTTTACCGAAATGAGCGGATTCGGGGAACATGACACGCTCCAAATAATCATGAATCTCTCATAGAACCGACGATAGGTAATTTATATTTTCAACAAGCAAAAGTACTCATATATATCATCCAATTTTCCTTTGAGCCTGCTCCCCATCACCCATGCTGGGCACCGAGCAAGCTGTTGGGCTAAAATCTTATCATAGAACGAACAATGATAAGATTTTTAGCTAGATAAGTTGAACGAAAGAAATTCATTGAATCGGATGACCAAGATGGGTCTTTGTGGTGAGTGATTGCATATTGTCTGCTGAAATTCATCTCGTTGCCGATCGTTGTTCGTCACTGCAAGGTTGGGGACAACACGAAAAACGTTTGCCGAAGGGTAAAAAGTCGTGACCGAGGCTCACCACCTTGCACAGGCATGTGATGACCGGTCACGTACGTGACAATCCAGCCCTCAAACCGGGCATTTTCGGCACGCAACTGTCACAAATCGCACGATTTGTGACAGTTGACACCGTTTATGTGCGCATTCACGTTTAAAATCATGATTTTTCTTTCTCAAGTGTCACATTAATGATTATATGGGGCATTGGGACTTCTTCCCACACACCGTAGCAAGGAGCAGAAACGTGAACCGATGTTGCCCTTCTAGTGTGGATCGCATGCATCCGCATGTCATGGAATTCTAGCACTGACAAGACAAACGCAGAAGATCTATCGTCCATCCTTTATAGCATTTGCACTGCTCCTTTCGTCTTCACCTATAAGAAAAACGCAAAAAGAAAACCCGGTGAATGTTTTCACCGGGTCGCATGCTATTCATCAATATGATATGAAACGGCTACTGCTCGGTTTCCGATCTGCTCGTGAGCAATTCGGTTGATTTCCACAACTTCCGTTTTTGAAAGTTCTTCTGTTTTTACGAAAATGCGTACTTCATCGTTATCGGTCATAACGAGTACATCTTCGTATCCTTGTGATGCAATTCTTTGTTCGAGTGTCGATTCACTTTCTGTTAACGTTTTTAGTTGTTCATTTTGCTCATGCGCTTCATTTTTTTCTTCAGCAGATGCATCACTTGATGCAATCGTATTTGTGTTCTCTTCACGCGCTTCACTTCTTAGTTCCTCGCGCTCAATTCTAAGTGCGCTGAACGTTTCACTACCACTCAACCCTGCGGCCACATCAATGCTGTCGGTCTCTTCATTTTCTTCACCGTCACCTGCTTCTGGGTCCTCCTCATCTGATCCTTCAACTTCACCGTTCCATTCTTCAACGACAACCGCTTGATCTGGGTTTTCCTCTAAATATTGCTCCCAAAGTTCCCCTTCAAAATCTTCTAATGACTCATGATCGTTAATTAACGCAGCTTCTTGTGTCGTTGGGCTATCGGGTCCGAAGAAATAGACACCGAGTACCGCTACCAAACTTAACATTGTTAACAGCCATACTGTTTGCTTTTTCAAAACCAAATCACTCATCCTCTCCCATTTGTTTTGGTAATACTGACACCCGATGTGCATCCACATCTAACGTTCTAGTGACAGCTTCAATGACCCATTCTTTTCTTTGCATACTCTCGACGCCATTGGCGACGACGAGCACACCGGATACATCTGGCTTCTCCATACGGATGAGTAGCGGTTCTTCACCACTCCCCTGCTGAACGAGCACGAGTGTCTCTTCTTGCGTGCCCTCATCTAATGTCCGGTTCCCACCCTCAGTATCTGCCTCATCTGTTGTTTGTTGCCGTATGCTACGGTCTTTTTCGTACACTTTGCTTTCTGTTTCTTTGACGTTCACGACGACCTCAACATTAGACAAACCATCAATCTTCTCTAGCGTTTCTGCCAACTGATTTGAATACGCTTGTTCAATCACTTGAAAGTCAGAAGAAGTGTTACTTACAGATGATTCTTCTTCGTTTTCTTGGTCACCATTTACAAACACCGGCTCTTCTGACTGTTCGCCAACCATTGAACCGCCGTCATCGTCTGTACCGAAATTCCCGATTAACATGAGAAGCACACCTACGAAGAAAAGTCCTGCAATATAATACCACCGAAAGCGTCTAGGACCGTCGCTCTTTGGAAGAAAATTGCTAAAGGGGTTTTTATTTTCAGCCATTCGCATCTTCCTCCTCCATACGAATGTGTATGGAGCTCTCTTCCACTTGCCATACTTGTGCAAGACGGACCCTTACTGCATCCAGCGAGACCGGATGATCACTTTGCTGTCTTGACTCTGTTGTATTTACAACCACTTCTCTAACCGGCTCCACTGTCGTATTTGTTTGTTCATCCCCTGCCTCCACCAACAAGACGTTAATCCCTCCCGACTCAGAATGTGAATTTTCATCGACAGAAATTCCACTAAACGAGAGCTGAAACTCTTCCTTTAGCATCTGTTCTGCTTCACTGCCTAGACGAGCAGCTACTTGTTCTGAGATATATGCATCATGAGTGGCTTGTATTTCTCTTTTTTGATCATTTATTTTATTTTCCATCTCATCTGCCCCTTCACGAACGTTAAAATTGTCAAGATCAAACCATTCCGATGGATCGGTATGAATGAAATCAAACACTGGTTGTAAGATCAACACCGTCATCATCAGCCCAAGCACGAGATCTGCGTAACGCTTCATTGTCGATGTTGGTAATAGGAGCTCCAAAATAATGGCTAGGAGCAAAAAAAACAACCAACGTCGTAATCCAATCATTAAAATACTCCACCGAGTTCACCTCACCATGAGTGCTAGATTTCCTGCTGATATGATGATTGTAATCGCTAAGAAAAACATTAAGCAGACGACAGAAACCGCAGCAAACATAAACATGACTGTTCGTGCAAAGAGGCTCATGACTTCTCCGAGCGCCCCCCCACCTAGCGGTTGCATAATGGCAGAAACAATTTGGAACGTAAGCGCAAGTACTAGAATTTTTAACGCCGGGAATACAGTAATCACAAACAAGATGAACAAGCCTGCGATGCCGACAGTATTCTTCAAAAGAAGTGAAGCACCGATAACGGTATCAGTAGCATCGGTAAACATCCGACCGACAACAGGCACAAAGTTACCGGCAATGTATTTAGCTGTCCGTAACGTCACTCCATCACTAATCGCTGACGTTGCACCTTGGACGGATATAACTGCCAAAAAGATCGTTAAAAATGCGCCGAGCGTTCCCATTGCAACATTTCGTATTAAGGTTGCTAGCCTCGTCAATTGGAATTTCTCGCTCATAGAGCTTGCTACGCTTACGATGGCAGAGATGAATAGTAATGGGAGAACAAATCGTTCAATTAACAGCCCGCTCGTGTTGACGAGGACAATAATTAACGGGTGAAACAATGCAGCCGTTGTTGTTGCGCCTGTAATGGCTAAAAGTGCGAGTACCATAGGCAAAAGCGCAATCATGAAATGAACCATATTCGCCACTGCTTCTTGGGCATAGCTCATCGCAATGTAAAAACTATTCATACTAATGACAATCAACACCGTAAATGTGACACTGTATGCTACCTTACTTACCGCCGCATGCTCAAATGCGTTTTGTAATGCCTTTAGCACCATACTAAATACAGCAAGAAGAATGAGTGTACCGAGCAAATTAACATTCGCTGTTAGTTCATGAAACAAGAAATTTAACAGTGCCCGTCCCCACTCCGTTGGACTAAACTGCTGATCTCCATCCAAAAAGTCTGTAAATGATCCTTTTTGACTTTCGGGGAGAAAAGATTCATAATCTCGACGGATATCTTCCCAAAACTGTTCAATTTCTGTAAAACCAAGCCGATCTAACTGCTCGTCCATCTGTTCTTCAATCAAATCCGAGACATCTTCTTCACTGACGCTCTCGTCTTCAATCGGCAGTCTGGGATCAAGGTTTGGGTCATCATCAAGAGCAACGGCTTCTATGGAGAATGTGAGTAGAACGACGATACCGACCACGCATGAAATGAATGCTTTCATTACGATCCCTCTTTCAGCCTGGAATCAAGGAAATGACGGTTTCAATGAGTACATTGAAAATGGGTATGGCCATCACGACGATTAATACCTTTCCAGCTAGTTCAATTTTTTGCGCGATGGCGCCTTGGTCAGCGTCTCGCGCAATTTGCGCCCCAAACTCTGCAATGTATGCAATGCCAATGATTTTGAGCATCGTTTGCAAATACACCATGTTAATGTGTGCATGGTTTGCCAAAGTTTCGACGAGTTGAAACGCCATGACAATATAATCTAACAAAAATAAGAAAATCATGGCTCCGACAAATAGTGTGAGCAAAAAAGCAAACGCTGGCTTTTGTTCTTTTAGAATCATCGCTAAAAAGGCTGAGATTAAACCAAAGCCGACAATCTGAATCATGTCGATCGACATGTGATTATCCTATATACAAAAACACGCTGCGTATTTTGTGAACAGGTCATCGACGATGGTTGCTACCATGTACAACACGACGATAAACCCGATGAGTGTCACCCAATGTGCCCAATCTTCTTTCCCCATCTGTTTTAGTACGGTGTGAATCATAGCGACGACAATGCCAATACCAGCGATTTGAAAAATGGTATCTACGTCATACCCCACCGTCATCCCTCCTTTTTGTGTTAGATCATCACGATGATTGCAAGCAGCCCTCCCAAAAATCCGAGCGACTTTGCCATGCGTTCATATTTTTGCTGTTCATCTCTAGCGTCAATTTCTTCTGCTTTTAGATGAGCGAGTGTTAATTGAATATATTTTTGCTGTTCAAACCGGCCGTGTTGTCCTAACGTTTGCCCAAATTGAAGCAGCGCTTCCTTCTCTTTTTCTTTCATTGATGTTTCCGCCCAGTGTTTGTTTAAGCTCTCTTCCCAAGCGGTTTTTGCTTCAATATTTCCCGCAGTTAGACGAGCGGCAAATTCGGAAAAAATGCGGGCGACTGGTTTTGACAAAGTGGCTGACAGTTTCGTTGTCACATCTTTTAATGGTGTGTGGCCAAACATCACTTCCGCTTCAAACATTTGCAATGCGGTCGTTAATTCCCGAATTTGCTTTGACCGAAGCGTCAGTCTACGTGACCATTCAAACCCGCCGACGGTCATCGATATGAGAACGACGAGCGCTCCAATCCAACGCACGATGGATCTCCTTTCCTGAGTAGTACGTGCCGCGTTTATCGTTGTCCAGCATAATTACTCCATCAAACAATCCTCGAACGAAAATATCACGGTCGTACAAATTCTCAAATGTCTTGGCATGAGCCGTGCACAATATGGAGACCCCCGCACGTATGGCTTCCTTTATGGCCACTTTATCAGTGTCACTCCCGATTTCATCGACTATGATGAGGTCTGGACTCATCGACCGTACGAGCATCATCATCCCTTCAGCTTTCGGGCAGCGATCGAGCACGTCGGTCCGCTCGCCAATATCAAATTGCGGTACCCCTTCAAACGATGCGGCGATTTCAGAGCGCTCATCAACAATCGCGACTTTACTCGGTGGGATTTGTTTCGCTTTCCAACCGTCACTCGCTACTTTCGCTACGTCTCTGAGCAGCGTCGTTTTTCCTGACTGAGGGGGCCGGCAATGAGAATGTTGTTCCAACCATGATGGAATAAGTGATCTACATAGGCTCGCATACACCGTGGATAGATCGGCTGATGCGAATGTTGAAGGAACGAATATGTTTGAGCGTTTTCACTTTTCCCGCTTCAACGACCGCTTCGCCTCCTAATCCAACTCGATGACCACCCTTTAACGTGATGTATCCATGCTTTAGCTCTTCTTCAAACGCATACACTGAATGTTGGCTAAGCTGATTGATCACATACACCGCATCGTCAGAACTAAATAAGAAATCGTCCAGCAGCTTACGGCCTCGTCTCGTAATGAGTTCAATTTTTCGTCCTGGCCGAAAACGAATTTCTTCAACCTGTTCTTTTGTTAATTCATATTCAACGGATGAGCGTGCTTCATGCGGGACGAGTGATAAAATCGAATCTCGATTGAATGGCACGTGTTCCGAGAAGCAATTCATCAGACATCAACTCCATTCAAACTTGCAAACTTTTGCTAACACCCTTTGCTTGTACACTCTATTCTCAAATCAAAGATTTAGAACAATTCACCACCGCAACCTCTTCAATTGTCGAAACAGGTCGTGAAAATAATGTAAATTCATTCATACTAACATTTGAATTGACACACTTTTCCATCAGATGTTAATTTTTAATCAACCTTTATGTTCATTCTCTTTTAAAGGAGTGATTTGCAATGAGTTATGAGCGTGTCCTTTTATGTATAGACGGTGAGGAAACTCCTTCAAACGACGCTTACAAGCATGCGATTCGATTTGCCCGCCAAAATAATGCCACACTGTATTTGTGTACGGTCATTAACCCTAAACCTTATGGTACGTTGGCTCGTTTTGACCGTTATGTCGTCGATAAAGTTAAAAAGGCAGCACAAATAAAACTCGAGCAGTTCTTGCTCCATACTCAAGCGGAAGGTGTTTCTTCTCAAACAATACTCGAAACTGGTGTTCCTTCTATAAAAATTAGTAAGCAGATTGTGCCTGCATATAATATTGATTTAATTGTTGCTGGTGCAACTGGCGGGACGAAGCTTGAAAAAGCTCTTCAAGGGAGTGTGACAAGTGCCATTATTAAAAAAGCAAAATGCGATGTTTTTGTCGTCCGAACAGAGGAACGAGAACGAGCAAGCGTATAAGACAGATACGGATCCCGTGCTTATCTTTTTGGATTTTCATGAGGAGGCTCTATCTTGCGTAACAAAGGGAGCAAACATTGCCGAGGCTGAGGAAGAGACATTGTTCTGCTTCATGGAATTGATATGAGAAAATACACGGTTGTGGAACGAAACGATCCAACACTTCGCTCACAGATCATTTCTGAACGTACAGAATGGTTAAAAAAGTTCGAGCACCAACTTCGGCAAAACGGGCAACATGTGCGGGCGACTGATTTGACGTTTAAAGATCCACGTAAAATTATTTCTGCACGGTATGCGCCTTTCATCGTTGTTGCGTTAAAACGGATGCATCGTTCTGCCAAAATTCAAAAGTCACTCAGCGATATTCTCATTGATCGTCCACCATGCGATATGCTGATCGTCCATGCTCAAGGCTCTTAACAGAGGAGCCTTGTTTTACAAAAAAAGTGCGCCAGGATCATCACTCATCCTGACGCACTTTTTGTTATGCTCTTGATACGTATTCACCTTTTCTTGTATCAATTACGAGCTGGTCGCCCTCATTAATAAAGAATGGTACGTTCACTTTAAAGCCTGTTTCAAGAGTAGCTGGCTTGTGACCTCCAGAAGCCGTGTCTCCTTTAATTCCTGGATCGGTTTCAGACACTTCAAGTTCTACTGTGTTCGGAAGCTCCACGCCAAGTGTTTCTGTGCCATACGTAATCATATGCACTTCCATGTTTTCTTTAAGGAAATTCAACTCGTATTTGATTTGGTCAGTCGGAAGCTCCATCTGGTCAAATGACTCCATATTCATAAATGCATGCTCGTTACCATTGGAATATAAATACTGCATTTTGTTTCGTTCGATATGCGCTTTGTTTACTTTTTCTCCGCCGCGAAACGTCTTTTCTTGGATGCTTCCCGTCCGAAGGCTTCTCAGCTTTGAACGTACAAATGCCGCACCTTTTCCAGGTTTTACATGTTGGAACTCAAGAACTGTCCAAATATCGTTATCTACTTCAATTGTTAGCCCTGTGCGAAAATCATTTACTGAAATCACGAATAAGAACCACCTTTATTATAATTATTTACCGATATGACGAAGCGATTTATCCGAGGTTGTCAGTCGCTCATTGCCATCTGCTGTAATGACAATATCATCTTCGATTCTTACACCACCTACACCTGGCAAATATACGCCAGGCTCGACAGTCACAACCATACCCGGTTTGAGTACGACGTTGCCTTTCGGGGATACACCTGGACCTTCGTGCACTTCCATACCCAGCCCATGGCCTAATCCGTGACCAAATTTTCCTTCGTAGCCCTTACTGTAAATATAATCACGACAAATCTGGTCTGCTTCTTTACCCGTCATTCCTGGTTTAATTTGCTCTACCCCAAGAAGCTGGGCTTCCAAAACGGTTTCGTACACTTTTTTCATTTCGTCCGTTGGTTGCCCAACAGCAACCGTTCTCGTTATATCTGAGCAATACCCTTTGTAGTAGGCGCCAAAGTCCATCGTCACAAGTTCGCCCTCTTCGATGACTTTGTCACTTGCCACACCGTGAGGTAAAGCGCCCCGTGAACCAGAAGCGACAATGATATCAAATGAGGAACGATCTGCGCCTAAACGTCTCATTGTAAATTCTAATCGATCTCTTACTTCTGTTTCTTTCATTCCCGGTTTTATGTAGTCGACAATATCATAAAATGTTTGGTCGGCAATTTCTGCTGCTTCTTTCATAATTGAAAGCTCTTTCTCATCTTTGAACATGCGAAGCGATTCCACAAGCCCAGCGACAGGGATGAGCGGTATGCCTGCATCCTTGTACACTTCATATTTTTCAAAAGTCGTATAAGATTTTTCAAAACCAACAGAAGTTATGCTGTGCTCTTCAACTAATGCTTTGAGCTCGTTACTGATTGACCTTTATGCTCAACAATTGTATAGCCTTCGCACTGATTCTTTGCTTGTTCTACGTAGCGAAAATCGGTAATAAAGTACGCTTGATCCGATGTAATTAATATAACACCCGCACTTCCTGTAAACCCTGATAAATACCGACGATTTGCATCACTCTCTACAATGAGTGCATCAATCTTTTCAACTGTAAATTGATTTCGAATTCCTTCTAAACGCTTCATGCCAATTCCTCCTCACCTAAACAATCATCGTTTCTATCTTAGCATAAGTCGTTATGTGCTTGCCATTAAGTTCCTGTATACTTCTCCATCTCATACTCATACGAAATCGAATAACCGATGAATAACCCATAACAGACAAACAACGATAATGTGCTCACAATCGTAATCCCACTCAACTCAGGCACCGAATCTAGCCCGATAAACAAAGGATTACTAATGTAAAAAATAATTACCCAAAGCAAAGCCCCAAACCCTACTCCTGCCCACATACTCGTAATCTTTGCGAACACATACCTGTAAAAAAAACGCCACCCCAATGGACAGAATGGCTAATAGAGAAATTGCAATCCATTGTCCGGTTGCTTCTTCGCTCCAACTTCCAAGCGTCCACGCCTTCCATAACAAATTCGGTCCAACGTCCGTAAAATTAAAAAAGTAAGCCACGTACCAAATGATCCCCCAAAAAAGGCCGCCGACGAAACCTGTAATCAGTACCTTAAAACCTAAAGGCAAATCTTGATTCGCCTTTTTGGATTCGTTTTTCTCATCACTCATGAATATCACCTCCTTCCTATTATGGTTTTTGCGCAGTAAATCATTCTTACCGAACGAAAAAAACGTCTGCTTATGGAGGTTCATGGACACATGATGTAGAATAGTCATGAAGTGCAATCGAACTTTTTGAGAAAGTAAGGTGTCAGCATGAGTGAGGAAACAAAGGAAACCGAACAGGCTCAAAAGCCTGCCTATGGCGGACAAGCGCTAATTGAAGGCGTCATGTTTGCAGGAAAAGAAACGACGGTCAGTGCGATCCGCAGAAAAAACGGGGAAATTGAATACTTCGAGAACCTAAAAAAACCTAAACCCGTGTTACAAAAACTAAAAAAGATTCCTTTTGTACGAGGCAGCATTGCCTTAATTGAAGCTGCAGCGCTCGGCAGTAAACATATGAATTTTGCTTCAGACCGTTACGATGTTCATCCTGATGATGATAAAGACATCGTTCCTGAAGAAGAGCGATCAAAGATTGCGGCAACGATTGGTGTGGCAGCGGTGAGCGTCGTGGCTTTATCATCGGGACCATTATCTTTACGCTCGTCCCTGTATTTCTAGCAGAAACTCTTTCAGGACCGTTTCCTGGACATGTGGCACAAAATTTGCTGGAAGGGATCTTTAAAACCATCATTCTTGTCGGCTATGTGTATTTAATTTCACTCACGCCGCTCATTAAACGTGTGTTCCAATATCACGGGGCGGAACATAAAGTGATTAACGCTTATGAAGCCAACCGCTCATTAACGGTTCAAAACGTGCAAGAATATTCTCGCCTTCACTATCGTTGTGGAAGTAGCTTTATGCTCTTTACAGTCATTATCGGGGTCATGATCTATTTGCTCATTCCTTTTGATAACCTGTTTGAACGAATTGTTCACCGACTATTGCTCATTCCTGTCGTTCTCGGTGTTTCTTACGAAGTGTTGCAAGCTACAAATAAATTACGGAATATCCCTGTGTTAAAATGGTTAGGCTTACCTGGTCTTTGGTTACAATTATTAACGACAAAACAACCAAAAGACGATCAAGTCGAAGTGTCGATCCGTTCGTTTGAAAAGATGCTAGAACGCGAGGATGAAATTCACAAAGAGAAGATAGACGAACGTCTTGTGTAATGAATGGGAGGCAATGCGTTGAGAACAATTTTTCGAAATCCATTTGTTTTAGGGATCGTACTTCTAGCGATTGTAGGTCTAGTGAGCCAATTGTTCACAAACCCTAGCGGTCTCATGCTCACATTTCTTCTGATGGCTCTGTTTGCCTTTTTGTTTTATTTTATTTTTACTCGCTTTGTTTCCAAAAGAACTCGAGTTGATCCTCAGTATAAACGGGCGCTCAAACAAGATCGAGAGCGGCGTAAATCAACAGCAGTAAAAAATAAAGATCAAGTGAGTGTAAAGAAAAAACGGAACGCTAACAATTTAAAAGTCATCCAAGGAAACAAAAAAAATGCGCGACGATAGACGTCACGCAACCTGTTACCTGCTCCATGTTTTCAAAAAATCCATTGTCGTATGAAACCCAAGTTCAATCAGTTCTGCACGATCAGCATCGGATAACGAGAAACTTGTCGTTTTCACCTTTTCTACAGGAATAAAAACGACATTATCGCCATGACCAGCGTCAACAAAACGTGAGTCATGGCTTTTTTGCATCGTCTCAAAGATGGAACCATACAATTCCAATGCGTTGTTAATGTGTTTGTACTCTCCTTCGTGTGGCTCTGGATTCAATTGAAAGCCGAGCAATGGCCGTTTTGATCGATGCCTCCGGAATAGCCACATCGGGAAGTTACTCAAGATCCCCCCATCAACAATTAACGACGACGATCCATTTTTATCAAATAACTTCACAGGTTGAAAGAAAAATGGCAAGCTACAGCTCATACGCACGGCTCTTGCTACAGGGAAAGAGTCCGGGATTAACCCGTAGTTTGAGAGGTCATCTGGGAGCACGAGCATTCGCTTTCTCGTAATATCTGCTGCCACCAACCGAAGTGAGTGATCAGGAAGATCCGCAAACGTCCGTACCCCTTTTGCCTCTAGCTTTTCGCTTAACCACTCCTCAAGTTTGTTTCCTTTATATAAACCTAATCCCCAATAGACGCTACCCACTTTAGGAGATGAGGAAATGTTCTTGCCCAAGCTGTTGGATCTAAAAACATGTCTAATTCAATGTCTTCGAACATTTTTTTATCTCTTTGCTTGTATATCCTGAAGCAATAAGACTACCCATAATTGCACCCGCACTTGTTCCAGCAATGCGAGAGAATTGGAAGTTTTTCTTTTCCATTGCTTCCAGTGTACCAATAAATGCGAAGGCTTTTGCTCCGCCGCCGGCAAAAACTCCGTCGATCAGCATCGGTCACACCTTCCTCTCCACATCTCTACACTATGCAAAAAATGCTCGGATTGCGTGTTGTCCTTTGGAAAAGGCAGGAGAAAAATCCATCACGATACTAGGCAGAGGAGATCATTTACGGGCACGCTAATTTGAAGGAGGAATGATTGATGGAATTGTATAAAGCGGGAGAGACATTATATGTGATTCACCGTAATCCCCACACACAAGATGTCGCGAACATTCGAGAAGCAACGGTCGTAAACGACCCAGACGCAAAAAGCGCCCAATCCATCTTTCTGATGGATGAGTTTTATCCACTCACAGAAGAGCTGGCGGTGTTCAATAGCTACGAGGAAGCCGAAGAGGCTTACGCCTATTACTTTGAAACAGATCCTGAACCCTACTAGAGGTGACAAACAATGAAAGCATTTATGCCTGAGCGCATTTATATAGAGCCACGCGCCTACGAATATCCACTAGGTAAGAAATTGTATGATTATTTTTCTGAACGTGGTGTAGAAATTAACGAAACAACTTCACACAACCAAGTTCGCAACTTACCCGGAGACAATGACTTCCAAAAATATCGGAATGCAAAATCGACACTCGTCGTCGGCGTGCGGAAAACATTAAAGTTTGACACGTCAAAGCCATCGGCAGAATATGCATTGCCACTCGCAACGGGATGTATGGGTCATTGCCATTATTGTTACTTGCAGACGACGATGGGTTCCAAACCGTATATTCGCACGTATGTAAATACCGATGAAATCTTGGCTAGAGCTGATGAGTATATGAACGAGCATGCTCCGAAGATCACTCGCTTCGAAGCGTCGTGTACGTCTGATATCGTCGGTATCGACCATCTCACTCATTCACTAAAAAGCACCATCGAACATATGGCTAAAACTGACCATGGTGTATTGCGCTTCGTTACGAAATTTGAACATGTTGATCACCTCTTAGATGCTGACCATCGTGGAAAAACCCGCTTTCGCTTTAGTGTGAATGCAAATTTCGTCATTAAATATTTCGAACCTGGCACGTCTTCATTAGATAAACGGATTGAGCTGCCGCTAAAGTTCAAGAAGCGGGCTATCCCCTTGGATTTATCGTCGCTCCAATCTATATTCATGATGGGTGGCAAGAAGGCTATGAACAACTCTTTAAAACACTTTATGAAAAGTTGCCGGAAGGTGGGCGCGACGACATTTCTTTTGAATTTATTCAACACCGATTTACGCAACCTGCGAAACGAGTTATCGAAAAAAACTATCCGATGACAAAGCTCGAGCTTGATGAATCGAAAAGACGACGAAAATGGGGTCGCTACGGCATACACAAATACGTTTATGAAAAATCACAAGAAGAGGAAATGAAAACGTTCCTCTATCGTCTCACCGACCGTTACTTTCCTGAAGCAAAAATCGAATATTTCACGTAAAGAATGCAGTGACACCTTCTGCATACAGATGTGCGAAAGGCAATATTCATGCCTTTCGCATTATTTTCGTGAAGTCGTTCGCCAATTATTGCCCACAAACAATAAATTCTTTCTTAATCTATGGAGTTTTTCTCCATTTCCTTGAAGATTCGTTTTACAACAGCACATTTGCCGTATAATATAGAAGTAGATCATTACCTGCAACGACCGCTCACTTCATGAGCGAAGGAGGACCCCTTTGTTTAATAAGACCATTGTCAGACGGATTTTAATCGGGATTGCCCTTATTGTTGGTGGACTGTTCGTCTACTTTAACTTTTCAGCGCTAATGCCGCTATTATTGGCATTACTCACAGCGATGATATTCGAACCGTTTGTTCGGTTCTTTAAAAAGCAATTAAAAACAGAGAAAAGACTTTTGCCTGTGACGATTGTTTTTTTACTTTTTGTCGCAATTAGTTCCATCGTTCTTTACCTTTCGATTACAAGACTCATGAAAAGTATTGTCGAATGGTCACAAGAACTTCCGCAGTACGCCATTCAGCTGCAACGTCTGGCGAACGATTTAATTATTCAATTTAACCAATTGCTAAGAGATTTGCCACAAGGATATCAAATTGCTCGGGAACTCGAGCGCTTATCAGAGGATGCGATTGACTTTGCCCTAAGCATAACAACGAACCTTGTTGGCTTACTCGGCTCATTTTTATCATCGGTACCGAATATGCTTTTTGTTGGTCTCATATACTTAATTACGTTGTTCTTATTTAGTCTTGATCTACCAAGACTTTTAGGTAACTTCTTTAACTTCTTCAAAAAAGAGACCTCTAACAAATTGCGCTACGTATTCCACCGCATGGGTAAAGTTTTCCTCGGTTGGTGGAAAGCCCAGTTCATTCTAAGTCTAGGTGTGTTCATCCTCACTTACATCAGCTTGCTTTACATTTCACCGGGGCCAGCTTTTATCATGAGTGTGGTCATCTGGGTTGTAGACATCATTCCTCTGTACGTAGGCCCAGCCCTCGTCCTCGCGCCTTGGGGGATCCTAGCGATGATTCTCGGAGACGTGACGATGGGTATTCAGTTAAACATTCTGGCGCTTGTTCTACTAATCATTCGACGAATTCTCGAACCAAAAGTACTCGGTGACTCGATCGGAATGAACGCATTACCAACCGTTTTATCCATGTATTTTGGTTTTGTATTCTTCGGAGTCATGGGTCTCATTCTTGGACCTTTCGTTTATATGCCATTCTTTCTGCAAAAGAAGCCGGGCTGTTTGAATTAAACTTAAAAGATGATGAGGAAAAACCTGAGAAAAAAGATGACCCACCGATGAAAGAGACGTAACGAAACAAAGATGAGGCAGATTGACGATCCTATGCTTCATTTACACGAATTTAGGCAAACGTTTAAACCGTGTTCTCATAAATAATGAGAACACGGTTTTTTAGTAGTGATTGGGTACATGTATCAACACAACGGTGGCCAAAACAGGGCACCGTTTTCTAGTCTCAGCAAAGAACAAAAAACCCAAAAGTACGATTCGCATCGTGACCTTTTGGGCGGGGTACTTATTCACAGATTAAAAATTGTGGCGAAGAACACTCCTTCTGTTGGGTGTTCTCGTCTTTTAAGATTCTGTTTTGTTTTGGTTTTGAAGTTCGGCTATTCGCTTTGGATCTTCCTTAAAGTACTGCACCAAATCGCCAATGCGATCA
The DNA here is from genome assembly GCF_000698105.1 of Geomicrobium sp. JCM 19037. Classification (NCBI taxonomy): domain Bacteria; kingdom Bacillati; phylum Bacillota; class Bacilli; order Caryophanales; genus Geomicrobium; species Geomicrobium sp. JCM 19037. Next base: position 84,274 of record NZ_BAWZ01000009.1, read on the forward strand.
ATCGCATCCCAACTCAAGTGATGTTCAATTCCTTCTACGTCCGTGTAGATATATGACTCGTCAACACCGATGAGGTGTAAGAAATCTTCGAGTAATTCATGCCGATATACGAGGCGTTTCCCGATTTTATTACCTTTTGCTGTAAGGATGAGGCCCCGATATTTCTCATAAATAACATAACCACTTTTGTCTAGCTTTTGGACCATTTTTGTCACTGAGGACGGGTGCACTTCTAGTGTATCCGCAATATCGGATACACGAGCATACCCTTTTTCTTCAATGAGTTGATAGATACGCTCTAAATAATCTTCCATACTGGCTGTAGCCATGTAAGCTCCCCCATTCAAATCACGTTGCGGGCATTATGTACAGTCTTGTTTCGCTATTGTCATTGCCGTGTGTATTACCTTTATATTGTACATAATTGCTCCGCTACAAACAACGGTTTATTCATAATCACCCGTCTTCTCCAACTTGTAGTACAATACAAGTTAGATTTGTCATGTTGCTAACAATTGAGTGACAAGTCCTTTTTAAATCGCTGACAAAGCGTGTTATGATTACTGTATAACCGTTCATTTTAATCTAAGGATGTGGCAACCAATGGCAGAGAAGGTTTTAATGGGAAAAGAAATCATTGCACGCAATGAGGCCATGTTTTCATTTGATGACAGAAGTATGTATTTTGGCGATGGGATTTATGAAGTCGTCCGCATTTACGGTGGACACCCGTACCAAATGGAAATGCACATGCAGCGACTACAAAGAAGTGCTGAAGAAATGGATATTCCGTTTAGTACTGAAGATAAGCAAACGTTAAGCGCTTCTTTAAATGAGCTGAAAAATGAAAATCATCTACAAGAAGGCATTTTATACGTGCAAGTTTCTAGAGGCGCAGCAGAACGTAACCACCTGTATGAGCGTCACGAAGAGCCCGTCGTATTCGCTTTTACTAAAGAAATGCCAAGACCGTTAGACCAGCTCGAATCAGGAATTGCTGTGTATCTTACTGAAGATGAGCGTTGGCTCCGCTGTGACATTAAATCTGTTAATTTGCTTGGCAACGTACTGGCAAAGAGAAAAGCCGCTGACCACGACTGCCAAGAGGCTGTGTTACACCGTGGAAATGAAGTGACCGAAGGATCTTCTTCAAATCTTTTTATTGTAAAAGATAATGAAATACAAACTCATCCTGCAACGAACTTGATCTTAAATGGCATTACTCGGCAAGTCGTCTTGGAATATGCAGAACAGCTCGGTAAATCCGTGCGCTATGATCCAATTGATATTGAAGATCTTGCCGGCGCGGATGAAGCGTTCATTACGAGTACCACGAATGAAGTGACACCCATTACTGAATTTCGAGGAACGAAACATGTGCAACTTAAAGTCGGGGAAATTACGAAACAATTGCAAGAGCGATTTGAAGAAGATGTTAAAAAGACCGAGAGCGGGACGTAAAATGTGTGGGCAGCGTCTAAGCTGCCCACACATTCCATTACCTTCGGTAAAGCCATTCCGTTGAACGATACCGTTCATTGGCTAATTTCTGCACTTCTTCTTCTTCTTTGTGAGTGAGTGTCTGAGGCTTTAGCTCAATGTCTAAACCTGTTTCAAACCCGTTGGAGAATGCCGAGCGAATGTGGTCAATTGTAAATTGTTGGTCTGTTAAATCGTTGATTCCGACCGCCTTCGCTCGAAATGCTTGTTGCATCTTCTCACGTATACGAGCATTTTTAAAAATGAATAGATCAAATAATTGCTCTTCATTAAATGTGAGCGCAATGGCACCGTGTTGGAGAATAACTCCTTTTTGTCTCGTTTGGGCACTTCCTGCAATTTTACGCCTTCTACGACAAGTTCATACCATGATGAAGCGTCGAAACAAACCGAAGAGCGAGGGTTTTTTAACGCTTCTGTTTGTTCTTTTGATTCTGGAATGGAAAAACCTGCATTCAAACCGAGATCACGGAATCCATGAAGCAAACCTTCTGAAATGACTCGATATGCTTCGGTTACTGTCGCTGGCATCCGTGGATGCTCTTCAGAAACAATTACGCTATATGTAAGCTCTTGATCATGCAAGACACCACGGCCGCCTGTAGGGCGCCTAACAAGCCCTAACTCGTGACGATGAACAGCGTCGACATCGATCTCTTGATTGATCTTTTGAAAATAGCCAATGGATAGCGTCGCTGGATTCCATTCGTAAAATCGAATCACAGGCGGTATGCGACCTTCACTATGCCATAGTAAAAGGCATTCATCTAATGCCATATTATAATACGGATCTCTAGCACCTGAATCAATGAGCCACCAAGTTTCTTTTTTCATTTTTTCATCTACTCTCCTCATTGTCACTAGTGTAGCAACGAAGAGATATTTTGTACATCCGCTGTTTTTATTCTTTGCGTAACCGTGCATTCACACTTATAATAGATAAGGATGCATAAAAGCTTTCTTACCAGCTTTTAGTAGTAAAGGGGAATTGTAAACGTATGGAAATTATGAGTATCATTAGCTACATTCTATGGGGTCTAATCATTGGTACCATTGCGGTATGGCTATTCCGTAGACTCTCAACACCTAAATATCTTGATTCACTTTCACAACGTCAATTTATCGAAGGTTACCGTAAATCTCAACTGATTGATGTGCGGGAGCAACGTGAATACGACGGTGGTCACATTTTAGGCGCACGTAATATTCCACTCTCCCAACTCAAACAACGCCTTTCTGAGTTTCGAAAAGACCAAGACATTTATTTGTATGATCACTCAGGAGCGAGAAGTAGACAAGCTGCACGATTAATTAAGAAAAAAGTCGGTACCGACCGTTTATTCTACTTAAAAGGCGGATTTCGTAAATGGACGGGGAAAGTGAAGAAGAAATAAGCAAATGCCCTTTCTCAGCATAAGAAAGGGCATTTGCAGGAATGATATGTGCGTGTTACCATTTCCTTCACGCAAACTAAGGGAAAGGATGAAGCCGATGATTCCAATCATTGACAGAATTAATGAACTAGCCAAGAAATCAAAAGAAGTAGGCTTGACTGAAGATGAGAGAACGGAACAATCAAACTTCGTCAAGAATATTTAAGCTACATCCGAGGGCAAGTGAAGGACACGATGTCAAATGTAACCGTTGTCGATGAAAACGGGGACGACGTTACACCAAAACGCCTCAAAGACGATCAAGAACAAAGAAGATCCCATTAACCAATACGGATGAGAGAAAACAGCGGATGTCCCTAAAGGAACTTTAGGCATATCCGCTGTTTTCTTAATGAGTATAGGAAAAAGCGGTCAAGGATTCGTTCCTATCCTTGACGCTTTTTTAGCAGTTCTTTCCTTATTGCTCTTTTTCAAAACGAAGTACAGGTTTTCTAGCTGCTTGCGTTTCATCTAGTCTTGAGATGACTGTTTCATGAGGAGCTTCTAATACTTGATCTGGATTTTCTTCTGCTTCCTTACTAATCGCAATAAGCGCGTCAGCAAAGGCATCTAGCGTCTCTTTTGTTTCTGTTTCTGTTGGCTCGATCATCATGCATTCTTCTACATTTAATGGGAAATACATCGTTGGTGGATGATATCCATAGTCAAGCAATCGCTTCGCGATATCGAGAGCACGAACGCCCATTTTCTTTTGGCGCTTCCCTGAGACGACAAATTCATGCTTACAATATTGCGGGTATGGCACATCGTAATGAGGTTCTAATCGCTTCATCAAGTAATTGGCATTGAGAACAGCGTCTTCAGATACTTGACGTAAGCCTTCAGGTCCCATCGTTCTGATATACGAGTACGCACGCACATTGATGCCAAAATTGCCATAGAACGGCTTCACGCGACCGATTGCTTTCGGACGGTCATAATCCCACGTGTACTGATCTTCTTTTTTAATGAGCAATGGTTTCGGCATGAACGGCAATAGTTCCTTTTTCACACCGACTGGGCCACTGCCAGGTCCCCCACCCCCGTGCGGACCGGTGAATGTTTTGTGTAAGTTAAGATGAACAACATCAAAGCCCATATCTCCTGGCCGTGCTTTATCAAGAATGGCATTAGAATTCGCGCCGTCGTAATACAATTTTCCACCTGCACGATGGATAACGTCGGCCATCTCAACGATATCTTCTTCAAATAACCCTAATGTGTTTGGATTCGTTAGCATGAGGGCGGCTGTATCTTCACCCGTCACTTCACGCAAATGCTCAAGGTCAACGAGACCACGTTCGTCGGTCTTCACTGTCACCGAGTCAAATCCTGCTACACTCGCCGATGCAGGATTCGTTCCGTGCGCAGAATCAGGAACAATGACTTTCGTTCGCTTAAAATCTCCGTTCGCTTCGTGGAAAGCACGGATCATCATAAGCCCAGTCCATTCTCCTTGCGCACCTGCCGCTGATTGCAACGTTACTTCATCCATGCCTGTCATTTCAGCGAGAGACTCTTGCAAATCGAACATGAGCTCTAATGCCCCTTGCACTTGATTCTCTGGCTGATACGGGTGAATGTGCGCAAATCCTTCTAGCCTAGCAATCACTTCGTTAATCTTCGGATTGTACTTCATCGTACAAGATCCTAACGGGTAAAACCCAGAATCCACGCCGAAATTACGATTAGACAATGCGGTATAATGCCTCACGAGTTGCAGCTCCGAAACCTCTGGTAAATCTGCGTCATCTCGCCGAACAAACTTTGAGTCGAGAAGATCTTCAACAGCTACCTCTGGCACATCATTTTCTGGTAAGGAATCCCCTTTACGTCCAGGTCGGCTCAGCTCAAAAATTAACGCTTGCTCTTTACGCTTCATTTGATCTCCTCCAATGCACTTACGAATTGATCAATTTCCTTTTTCGTACGTAATTCCGTCACACAGACGAGCATGTGTGTTTCGGCCTCCCCTGCAAACCTTCCGAGGTCAAGGCCACCAATTAATCCGTGTTCCAAAAGTTGCTCGTTCACTTGACGGACGTCCTTTCCTACATCAATGACAAATTCATTGTAATGAGGCCGTCGTTTACAATCGTTATCCCTGCATTTTGAAGTGCGGTTTTTGCGTAGTTTGCTTTTTGTAGGTTTTGCAAAGCAACTTTCTTCAACCCAACTTTTCCTAAAGCTGTCATCGCTACCGATGAAGCTAGCGCATTTAAGGCTTGGTTGGAACAAATATTTGACGTCGCTTTGTCTCTACGGATGTGCTGCTCGCGTGCTTGTAACGTTAGCACAAACCCTCTTTGGCCATCTTCATCAACAGTCTGCCCGACGAGTCGACCAGGCACTTTTCTCATTAACGCTTTTTTCGTCGCAAAATAGCCACAGTGAGGCCCACCGTATTGACTTGGGATGCCAAATGGTTGCGTATCGCCGACAACAATGTCTGCACCGAAATGACCTGGAGGTGTTAAGACGCCTAACGCAAGCGGGTTGCTTTTCACGATCATCATCGCTCCTGCCTCTTCGCTTACTTTACGAATCTCTTCAAGATCTTCAATCCCCCCATAAAAGTTCGGATACTGGACGATAACCGCCGCTACATCTTCACCGATGGACTGTGTTAACGCATCGATATCTGTACAGCCATTTTTACTACCAATACGCTCAAGTTCAAGCCCTGGTCCATTTACGTATGTTTGCACGACATCGATGGCTTCAGGATGTACCGTACTCGAAACGAGAAGCTTTTTTCGTTTCATTTTTTTGTGACTAGCCGCCATTACCCCTGCTTCTGCAAGAGCAGTATGGCCGTCATACATTGAAGAATTCGCAAGATCCATACCCGTAACCTCTGCGATCATCGTTTGAAATTCAAAGATAGCCTGCAGTTCACCTTGGGAAATCTCTGGTTGGTAAGGCGTGTACGCAGTATAAAACTCTGAACGAGAAATGACCGCATCTACAGTTGCTGGGATGTGATGATCATATACTCCTGCTCCTAAAAACGAAGGCAATGATTTGATCGAAGTGTTCTGATTGCTTAAGGATTGAAAATAATTAACAAGCTCTGCCTCAGGAAGTGCTGGCTGAATACGCATCGGATTTTTTGGTCGAACCGACTCTGGAATATCGGCAAATAAATCTTGGACAGACTTCGCCCCTACAAGTTCTAACATTTCTTTACGATCTTGCTCTGTCATTGGCAAAAAGCGGTGTTGTGACATGAATTTCCCCTCCATCTTTATCGCTTATAAAAAGGTGTTGCAACGACGTTTCCTTCAACCATACGTTTCCGAACCCCAACGACGACAGCTGTTCCAATCTCGCTATACACTCGATCGACGAGCATTAAGCCGATGTTTTTGCCAAGTGTCGGCGACTGAGTCCCTGACGTGACGACACCAATTTCAACGCCATCCGTGTTGTATACTGGATAATCGGTTCTTGGAATTCCTTTTCCCGTTAATTCGACACCAACGAGTAATCGTTTTGGTCCTGTTTCTTTTTCTTTTTGTAAAAGTGATTGTCCGATAAATGGCGCTTCTTTGTTTACTTTTACTGCAAATCCTAGCTTCGCTTCTAACGGGCTAATTGAATCTGTTAACTCTTGACCGTAAAGTGGCAATCGTGCTTCTAGACGCAATGTATCACGAGCACCTAAACCACATGGGCGTAATCCTTCAATGTCAGTGTCTAAAATCTCGTTCCAAAGACTTTCGACCACCGAGTTTTTTACATAGAGCTCAAAGCCATCCTCTCCGGTATACCCACTTCGCGAACGATGACCGGCTCTTCTTGAAAATCTCGTTCTGTCGCTTCAAAAAAGCGCAATGTTTTCACAGCTTCGCCGAATATTCGCTCTGCAATTTGCTCTGCATCTGGTCCTTGCAATGCAAGTAAGGAATAGTCGTCCGACACATCTGTGATGACCGTTTTATCGTTGGCATGTTTTTGAATCCATTGAATATCTTTGTCTCGGTTGGCTGCATTCGGCACAACAAAATACCGCTCCACACCAAGGCGATAAACGAGTAAATCATCAATTGTACCACCGTTTTCGTTGCACATGACTGAATATTGCGCTTTGCCAACGGCTAGTTTGGAAACATCGTTGGTCATTACCGTTTGCAACGTCTCTAATGCCCCTTTTCCTTCAACAAACGCTTCTCCCATATGAGATACATCAAAAAGGCCTGCATGCTCTCGAACAGCACGGTGCTCTTCCTTAATTGAAGAGTATTGGACAGGCATCTCCCATCCTCCAAAAGGCACCATTTTTGCTCCAGCATTCACGTGTGTTTCATACAATGTGGTTCGTTTGTCAGCCATACGTTTATTCCCCCTATACTCATTTCCTGGATACTCACATAGAAAAAGACAGAACTCTCCAACATCCGTTGAAAAGCTCTGTCCATATACCAGAAAGTTTCCTCTTGCCCCCAAAAAAGGTGCAAGGCTGTCTTCGTGGGTGGCTCAAATTTGAGCGCTCTCCAGAGTTGCGTCAAACAGAAGTACTTTTGCCTGAGAGATTCACACTAGGCTTGCTCCTTCGGCGCCGCTTCATCGGAATAGACTCCGACTACGGACTCTCCCTCTGTTCTCATCCGCGTATTTGGTTTTGAATAGATTGGTGATCGTTTGACACATACTAAAGAAACATGTGGCACGGTCTAACTTACTTCAAGTTTAGCACTAAGCTTTTCAACTGCCAATGATTTTTGTCGGAAATAGAGGAGAGAACATGTACATCGACATCGATTTTTCTATTGAGTGGGAAGAACAATTCCAACAACGTCTCGACCAAGATGGTCCTTTTGCATCGTGGGAAATGTTCAACCTTGCGTATGAAGCAGAAGAGTATCAAGCCGTTCCTTCATTTGATGGGCTTGTTGCTCCGACATACTTACCCCAATTACAACCGTATGATCATCAATTGGAAACCGCACGAAAAGTGGTGGAAGAATTGAACGGCAAAGCCATTCTCGCAGATGAAGTTGGACTTGGTAAAACGATCGAAGCAGGATTGGTTCTTAAAGAATATATGATTCGTGGTCTTGTTAAGAAAGTGTTAATTCTAGCACCTGCATCCTTAGTAAATCAGTGGGCAAGTGAACTGAATGAAAAATTCTATATTCCTGCAGTTCCACAGAAAAAGACATACGTATGGGAGCAAGCAGACGTCGTCGTCGCATCAATGGATACAGCCAAACGAGAGCCACACCGAGATATTGTATTGAATCAACCGTATGACCTCATTATTATTGATGAGGCTCATAAACTCAAAAACTCAAAAACGAAAAGCTATGCGTTTATCAAACAATTAAAGAAGCGTTTTTGCTTACTCTTGACAGCGACTCCTGTTCAAAATCGCATTGAAGAGCTCTTTCATCTCGTTTCGATATTAAAACCAGTCATCTCGGTGACGAAAAAACATTTAAAGCAAAATATAAACGAAATCGTGGTGAAGATGCACACGAAGACATTCAGTCTCTCGTTCGTAGTGTAATGGTTCGAAATCGAAGAGCAGACACGAACATTGCCTGGAAGAAGCGAAATGTCGAAAACTATAAAGTGCTGTTTTCAGATGAAGAACGGGCGCTGTACGAGGAAGTAGACAATCTGCGTTCGAGTTTTAAAGAACTTCACGGATTCTCACTCACTACATTGCTAAGGGAAACGTGCTCTAGTAAACAAGCCTTAGGTGTGACGCTTTCAAATATGATGAAAAAAGGGTTATTAAACGAAGAAGTTGTCGCCCCGATCGTGGAGCGAATGCAGCAGGTAACGAGCAATGCCAAAGCTGAACACGTATTGCGGCAACTAAAACAGAGTGGTGAGAAAACAATTATATTTACGGAATACCGAGCCACACAAGCCTACCTCCAACACTTTCTTCAACAACATGGCATTAAATCCGTTCCATTTCGCGGTGGATTCAAACGGAGCAAGAAAGATTGGATGCGGCAACTATTCCGAGACTATGCGCAAGTATTGATCGCAACCGAAGCTGGAGGCGAAGGCTTAAACCTGCAGTTTTGTCATCACATGATTAACTTTGATTTGCCATGGAATCCGATGCGTGTAGAACAACGTATCGGTAGAATACATCGACTTGGCCAGGAGCAAGACGTGCATGTGACCAACTATGCTGTAGAGCAAACGGTTGAAGATCGAATTCTTTCCCTTCTCTATGAGAAAATATCGATGTTTGAAGGGGTTATCGGGCAACTCGATGACATCCTTGAACGTGTGAATGAAACGAAGCTCGAGTCATACGTGCACGAAGCACTTCAGTTTGACGATACCGAGCAAGCCCGAGAACGACTTTCCCACCTCACTTCCATAATGCAACGAGAGGAGCGAAACGAAGATGGACCAGCACAAAGTTCATAATTACATGTACCGATACCTTGAAGCGTGTGGCGGCACATTTCTTCATACCGATTATACGAACATCGAAATACAATTAAATCGTGATTTAGATGAAGAACTTATGAATCGCCCGTTTTACTGGCACTATTTAGAGAAAACGGGAAGAACGCCTGAACCGATGAAAATGCGCCTTACGACAGATATGAATAGTACATCCGGCTATGAGAAGGTTCATTTTGGATCGCCACGACTCCATCAAATCTTTCAATCCGCGGGAAAAAAAGGAGCGCACACGCGGCTGTATGAACAAACAAATCAAGGCACAAATACGCCCCTCTATCCGTGGTTAGTTGAACGTTCGTATTTCCTATACGTGCCACCGTCGACGAGATGACCTTCGTTCTTTTGGAGTGCAACTAATTAGCGGAGAGACCGTCGACGGGTTTATGGATACACTCCGAGAAAAAAAAACTTGTAAATTCAATACCTGAGCTATCGTTTAAAATGGCTGGACTCGTCCAGCCAACAAGTGCAGTAAGAAGGATCAAACAGTATTTACTCGGTGACATTTCAAACCGAAAGCATGAGTGGGCAGATGAAGCAACAAAACGGATGAATGAGGACTTAATTCTTTTAGACCGTTTTTATGAGGAAGAAGAAGTTCGTGAAGACTATGACCTGGAAAAAAAGGCGATTAAAGAACAGTATCAACCTGCCATCGAATTAAGCTTTATTAACGGAGGCATTTTCTACTTGCAAAATGATACCCAAAAAAATAAACCGGAAGACAATGTCTTCCGGTTTATTTTAGGCTTCTGGTGCGCCTGAAATCAGGGTCATCACACCGAAGAATCCAAATACGAGGATGCTAGCAAAAGAAAAACCTACACCCATAAAGTTCCGACGTTTCAACTCTCTAAAAAAAGCAATTACAGATAAAATTGCTACAGCCAAAGTAATCGCAGCCATTGCCATAATTGTTCTCTCCTTATTAGGAATTTTATTTGAGTTTCTTAAAACTGCACGCATTTGCGTCGTTGTGACCTTCTTTTCAAACCGGATCATCCTGTGTACAATGGACGAGAAAGAATGGAAAGGAGTTATTACTTCATGAAATGGTCACAAGTCCCTTTAGGACCGATTCAAACGAATGCTTATGTGCTTCAAAGTAACAACCAAGAAGCGATTATATTTGATCCCGGCGGTGATGGGGAAGCGTTTGAAAAAGCCATTCGCGACGCCTCTTTAAAGCCTCTAGCCATCTTGTTAACTCATGCCCACTTTGATCACATCGGAGCGGTTGACCACATCCGTGATGCGTTCTCTGTTCCGGTGTATGTGCACCAAAACGAAGCAGAATGGCTAATGGATGACGAGCTCAATCGTTCTCGCAATTTCTTAGGCGGCAATGGATTCACCGTTAAACCCGCAGATCAAATCATTAAAGAAGAGGGTCAACTAAACATTGGTGACTTCTCGTTTCAAATACTTGAAACGCCGGGCCACTCTCCAGGAAGTGTTTCGTATTATCATTCTTCATCCGAAACCGTATTCTCTGGCGATGTCTTGTTTCAAAGTGGAATCGGCCGCACCGATTTACCTGGTGGCGATGAAGGAACCTCATGACGACCATTCACCAAAAGTTAATCACTCTTCCAGAGTCTACACATGTGGCTCCTGGACACGGACCTGCTACGACCATTGGAGAAGAAATGGATCAAAACCCATTCCTCAACGGACTGTAAGACAGGTGAAAAAGGCGGAACTCCACCGCCTTTTTATGTATACCTTAGTGACCGAATGCAGGCTCCATAATGAAAATTGTATACACTGAAAACACAACCATAAATAAAGTAAGGTACGCGCCGAAAATGTATACATAATTACGCTCTGACAAGTTCATAAACCCTAGACCTACAAAAGCTGCCGTTTGCGCAAAGAATATAAGTGCCATTTCATACATGTGTCCAACAAAGAACAAGACAGCAAAAATACCAGTCCAGAATCCCATGACTCTAAACATGCGGCCCATTTCATTGTTCATTTTGTTCCCTCCTTAGCTGCAGAACTCAAAAGATTGTCCTTCTCGATACTCCCATTATATATGAAATGAATTCTGCTTGTAAATCACTTTCCCCTTTTTCCTGCTAAGATCAAACGTGCACCTGGTTTTTTCTTTGCACGACGGTAGCTAATCTTCATTGCTGTGGGAATTAGCCCAAACATTGTAAACATTCTTAGCTTTCGTTTCTTCCTCGCCTGTCTGCGTTCTCGGTATGTGGTTTCCGAAGAAAAGAAGTTTTCCATACCACGTAAAAAAGTTTCAACCAAATATTTTAAATAAGGATTCGGGTTCATCGTTATCATCTCCTCTTCTATATCGTTGCCAAAAATCGATGATATTATGCTCATACACGACAAAGGACAGCGACGTTAATCGCTATCCTTCTTCCCTTCTTTACGCTCTGAAATTGTCGGCTCATCTTCCTCTTCTGGAGGGAATTCGGTCTTCACATGAAACCGATGTTGAAGAATAATGTCCTCACCCGTCTCAGCAAAGAAATTGACCGCTTGATAGCCTTCACCGTATGTTCCTGTCATCGTGTACCGGAATCTTCCTCCAGTAACCTCCCACTCATCAGCCATCGTAGTTTGTCCGCTTTCATAAAGCTGCCACCATCTCTTCTCACCTGCTTTTAATATTAACGTTGCTTGATGAGATGATTGATACGCTGCAAACATCTTCACTTCGGTAACAAGCAGCAACGCTTGTGCACCCACATAAGACGAGCACAAGAACCCAATAATAAGAACAAGTGGCATCATTGCACCCTTTTGACCGATATGAATTCTCCTTCCAAGACGTTTGATCTTTCCAGCACTTGTTCATGCTCTCGGTTGTGATTCGTAATCGTCACCCGAACGTCTCCATCGTTAAAGGCTTCCACGAAAAACCGATCGATGTTCGTTAACAAAATTGTGTGACCTCTCCCATCGACTTGCTGGACAAGGTTACCGTTTCTCATGCGGATCATTCGCTCTGTTCCATCGGTGTCCACCATCGTGAGTAAGTGGCGGTTGTGAACGATGTACTCTTTCGTATGCATCGCCTCTCTTTGCAATTGTTGAAACCATACAAACATCTCATGCTGGTGATGCAACCGCTCCATACCGAGCGGTTGCACAGCCTTCATGGCTAGCGGAATGACAGCAAGTACAGAGAATAAAATTATCATCGCCACCATCGTTTCAAGCAATGTAAATGCTCGATCATTTAAGGCTTTTGCATGCATACCTCCCTCTCCTTCCCAGATGAATCATTCCACGTTACACACCCATTTGAGGCGCTTCCTTTACGCACATATTGCACGCCATTTTTTTCTACAATGTCCTTTTGCTCTTCATAAAGAAGAAGGTGGAGAGCATCATAAGAACGGGATACAGCTTCTCGTTCTTCGTGTAATTGCGTAGCAACCGGAATCGTTCCAGCTGTGATAATGACCAACACTAAAAGGGCGGACACAACTTCAATGAGTGTAAATCCTTTATCTTCGAACATAATAAAACCTCCCCGAACCAATTAAAAAGGTAAATTGAAATCGCGCATGATCTGCATACACTTCAAAGCTCCCCGAATAGCTCAAGTTGCCATTGCGATTGAAGATAATTTGGTCCGGACGGATGGTCGAGCCGCTAAATACAACGTACTCCGGCACTTCAACCTGCTTTACAATTTCGTTAGCTACCAATATGCGATACCGGTGGTTATCAGGCTGAATGTACAATCTCGCTGAGCGGTTACGCGTCAACGCCAATTGCTGTGTATAATGTAGGTCTTCCACTAAGCGGTCAACAAATGTCGTAATTTCTTGTTGTTTCGTCACAGATTGAAAATGCAAAAGCGGCAACAGCAAAAAGATCGAAACAATGAGTAGTACTAATGACATCTCCATCAATGAGAACCCTTGATCCCGCTTAATTCGAACCGATCTCCAAATCTTTTAATGAGATCGTATCGCCATTCGGACACGTAATGCGATCGACTAACCCTTCCGATTGCAAGTCTTTTAAGTCTGTGAGTGGTTTCCCGAATTGAACTTCATAACTCCCTGCTTGCGCTCTTAACAAATCAATCGTTGCTTCACAACTTTTGGACTGCGCGACCTCACTGTTTTTCACCATATTTGGAATGGCGATGAGTAGTAACACTGAAATAATGAGCAAGACGATCATCATTTCTATCAATGTAAATCCTCCCTGTTTTTTCCAAAATTGTTTCATGACCGCACTTCCTCCTTCTTTTTATATAAAATTGTGACAATTTTTTCGGTATCATCATGCTGCTGATATTCTAGTTTCTCAATGTATTTCTGAAGACGTTCAAGTTCGTATTGAACGTGCAACAGTCGTTTTTCTAATCGTTCAATCTGTTCATTCTTTTCCAAGGGATCATCTCCTTTTATCCGTCGATGGACGTGATGAGTTGAAAAATCGGAATGAAAATGGACATGAATAACAACAACATTGCCATCCCAATGACGAGAAACATAATCGGTTGAATTGAAAATACGAGCTGTTTTGTCCGTTCATTCATTTCTTCAAATAGCATTTCACTATAATGGACGAGGTCATCCGCTAACTGACCCGCATCTTGGCCGTGACGAACGATGGCAGGGAACTCTTTCGTATATATGCCCCCGTCTAAAAACGCTTCATCAAGTGAAGTTCCACTATCAAGCAACTGTTCAAGCGTTTGCCTTCCTCTGAGAACAGTGAGCGTTTTTCGTGAGAAATGAACACACGTAACACGTCATGAGCGACAAGTCCACCTCGTAAAAGGTGGCCAAACTGTAAGCTAATTGAATAAGTGACGTAAATGCGAAGCAACGTACTTACAAACGGAACACGGGAAAAATAGTGCAATTTCTCAATGGCGGTTTTGGATTTGAACCAAAGCTGATACGCAACAAATCCAAGCAAAAAGATAAACACGAACATCAATAAAATGTATGGGATGGACTGAAATAGCGCGAAGGTAAACGTCGTAATGAGGGGATAATCAATATTCATTGTGCTGAACAAGCTTTCAAATTGAGGAAAGACGAAAAACGTCATAACGAAAAACAACAGCATAATGACCCATAATAGAAGGATGGGATAACGCAGCACCGAACGAATTTTTGTTTTTACTTGTTCTCGTTCATGCAACATTCTTCCTGCAAAATAAAATCCGTTTGCAATCATGCCGTATCGTTCTGAGAAATGCAAATAAGCTTCAATATCACTTGGAACTTGTAATGCCTTAATGGCTTCTTGCCACGCTTTCCTTCTTCCAAGCTCAATAGCCATTCATCGGTTCGAGCTTTGGCGATGTCGCCTCCATTATAACTTAGCAGTTTTGCTCCGTGGTTCAGCGTATACCCACGACGCAGCAAACGACCCAGGTTCAAGAAGAATTTCGCTTTTTTGGCTTGGGGCCACTTTCGTTTCATCTGTTCACCCTCCTACTGAGCAAGGGTTTGATGACGCCGTTAACGCTTCACCTGCAAAGTGATGTAATTCCTCTCTTAATTCGTCACCAGTTAAGAACTGATAATCAGCTTTTCGTTGATGCACAAACACATCTCTTTTCGTATCCGTATAAACGAGACGTTGAGCAATGACCGCTACGAGGCTTTCCGCTAGATAATTAGGTGGCACACCAAACTCCAGCAATCGAACGAGAGCACACTTGTATGCCTAGTATGAAGTGAGGTGAGCACAAGATGACCCGTCATTGCGGCACGCACCGCAATTTGTGCAGTTTTTTCATCTCGGATTTCTCCGACCATCAAAACATCTGGGTCATGACGCAGTGCCGCTTTAAGTGCTTCGCTATAATCCAACCCTGCTTGCTCGTTTACTTGAAGTTGAGTATACGTATCATGAGGCTTCTCAATTGGGTCTTCCACTGAAATGATATGGCGGGAGTCAATCGCAACGAGGTGTTGGAGCATTGCATAAAGCGAAGTCGTCTTACCTGAACCCGTCGGTCCAGTAAAAATAACGAGGCCATCTGGCAACCGACAAAGGTTTTGAAGCTGTTGGACTGGTTCGGTAGTTGTTGGAAGTTGAGATAGGTGAATGTCTGTGCTGAGGGGGAGAAGTCTAGCAGCCATCCGTTCTCCATTGCGGAGCGGGACCGTTGATAAACGTATAGACAAGCTGCCATCGCTAAGGTGAAAGGTAATCGCCCCGTTTTGGGGAAGCTGCGCTCGCCAATATCCATTCCAGAATGGAACTTCAAGTGGGCGACAATTCGTTCTGCTGTCTGTTTCTTCATTCTTTGATGCTCTCGCATCATCCCTTCAATTCGAAACGACACAATCGTCTCTTTTTCGAGTGGATGAAAATGAACATCGGTGGCATAAGCTTGTTTTGCCTTTTCAAACAAACTTACGCATTGCTCTGTCGTGGACACATTCAATGGTTCACCACCTTCAATTATACTATACGACTCTCTCAACTACGAAGATTCGACACGTTTTGTTCTTTTCCTTCTTAAAAGTTGAAAAAATTTTTAAATCATTCATGTGCAACATGAACAAGTGTAAACATGTAGCTGCTCAAGTGAGGCGATGAATCCTTCTAGTAGATTTTAATCTATATAAGTTGAACGAAAGAAATTCACTGAATCGGATGACCGAGATGGGTCTTTGCGGGTGAGTGCTTGCATATTATCTGTTGAAATTCATCTCGTTGCACTTCGACAACATCGTTGCCGATCGTTGTTCGTCACTGCAAGAGTTGAGGCAACACGAAAAACGTTTGCCGAACGGTAAAATGTCGTGACCGAGGCTCAGCACCTGGCACAAGCATGTGATAGCCGGTCATGTATGTGACAATCCAGCCCTCAAACCGGACACTTTCGGCACGCAACTGTCACAAAACGCATTATTTGTGACAGTTGACACCGTTTATGTGCGCATTCACGTTTAAAATCCCAATTTTTCTTTCTCAAGTGTCACATTAATGAATATATGGGGCATTTGGACTTCTTTCCACATACCGTAGCCAGGAGGCAGAAACATGAACCGATGTCGCCCTTGTGCTACGGTGTATCAAGAAAACACGGTGGGCGTACTTTGACCACCGATGTTGCACTTGTGCTCTGGAGTACAAGCATCCGCCTGCAGTGGAAAGCAACAACAAACTGCCCAATTAGGAAAATGTTACGTTCATTATGTATAGCTTCCTGCGATTGGTACGAGAAACCTCAAGCTTTTGCCCACTTACAAATAAACCGAGTATTCCACGGTCATCATATAGGACAGCGGTATTCACCTTCTCAACAACTCTTTAATGTGGCAGTTCAGATTCATAATGATGACTTTTACTCTACCCATCGTCATAAAAAGCCGTTTTTGAGACAATTAGAGCAACGATATAAAATCCTCGTCCTGTAGACAGATGAGAAAGCGAACACGTTGTTGCACAAAAATCAAACCATTGCTTTTTGTATAGACGATCATTACACTTTTAAAAAAAGACTTAGGAGTGTTTCTATATGTCCAATGCCCCCTTTCACGCTCCACCAACCGTGTTCCCAAACCATCTTACACTAATGGTTCAGGACATGGAAAAACAGAAACAGTTTTACACGAAACAGTTAGGATTGACGGTAATACAGGAATCTCAAACTGAGCTTTATCTCGGTGCCAATGGAGAGGACGCTTTACTGACGTTAAAAACAACAGCTGGTGTAGCGGATAAAAGTCCGAGACAGCTTGGACTATTTCATGTCGCTTTTTTGCTACCAAACCGTGAACTGCTCGGTCAACTTGTGTATCATTTGCTTGAAAATAACTACCCAGTGCAAGGTGCATCTGATCACCTTGTAAGTGAAGCTTTTTACCTCGCTGATCCGGAAGGCAATGGCATTGAATTATACGCCGATCGACCAGCGGCGTCATGGTCCTATCATTCAGGACAAGTCGTTATGGCGACGGAGAGGCTCGATGTCGACGGACTACTGGCAGTAAGAGAGCAAGCACCATTTTCTGTGCTGCCTACTCATACTCGTATCGGACATTTGCACTTTCACGTGCATAACCTTGATGACATTCGCCATTTTTATGAAAATGGGCTTGGCTTTGCTGTCATGACTACGTACGGTGATCAGGCGTTGTTTATGGCGCAGGCAAACTATCATCATCACCTTGCCTTTAACCTTTGGGCTGGAACGAATGCTCCACGTCGAAGTGAGCGCCAAATTGGAATGATAAGCTATTCCCTGATGTACCAGATGAGCACACCCGCACACAAGCGGTAGAACGACTTCGCGCTTTGGGTTATTCGCTCCAAGATTCACCTACATTCGTCGTCATAGACCCCGCAGGTGCACACGTTGAGCTGAGCGTAGCAGACGCGAGATCGTCACGATGATGAAGAAACGGAAGCTTGTACGCTAAAGTACAAGCTTCCGTTCAAATTGCAGATGAAACTCCACCTGCTAAAACGATTAAAATGTCTCTTCAATTACCCAATAGAAGTGATCAAAGCCATCCATTCCTGGGAATGGCGGTTCTTCAAAGGTTGGATCGTCTCCTCCTTGGCCAGCATGAGTTTCCCACGTATGAAGGTAATAGACAGTCACTTCTTCTATTTCTTCACTCACCGAAATTTCCGCATGACCTTCAACTCCATAAACGTTGTACGTATCGAGTCGGTTTGGAAATGACAAAATCACACCGTCATCAACGATTTCGCCGTCTCGTGCATACACTTCATTGCCACTTTGAAACAACGTCACCGATGCCTCGTCAATTTGATCACCAGACATCTGCTCCCCATCGCTGTTAAAGAGCGTGATCCCTACATATTCTTCTCCTTCTAATTCACCTTCTGGTAACATTCCCCAGTCCCAATGCACGTCAACGGTTGTATCGCCAATTTGTACATCAATTTCAACCACTTCTTGAAGTTCATCGTGGTCGATGCTGTCTGCTCCTGTGACATACATATAACCACCAATAAACAATGCAATCATTAATCCGCCGGGTATAATCCACATCCATTTGTTACTGCCTTTAAACATTATTTCGCTCCCCGTCATACAAATTCGTATAGTACTTTGCCGCTTCTTTTACATTGTCCTTCGCTACTACACCGCTAATCACCGCGAGTTGTTTAGCACCTGCTCGTATAATATCACTTGCATTTTGCTCGTTAATGCCACCAATTGCCACCGTAGGGATTCGTACTGACGATGCAATTTCTTGAAACCCAGAAACACCAATGGCTCGTTCGGCATCGATTTTTGTATTCGTTTGAAACACCGGGCCGACACCGATATAATTCGCACCGTTTCGCTCTGCCTCTTGCGCTTGTTCAATCGAATGTGTAGAAATCCCTATGATTTTTTGATGACCAAGTAATTTTCTCGCTTCAATTAACGGAAAGTCTCCTTGACCGAAGTGGACACCGTCAGCATCGACTGCAAGCGCTACATCTAAATGATCATTCATGAAAAACGGAACTCCAAATCGACTGGCAAGCCGCTTTATTGCTCTGCCTTTTTGTATAAGGTCGTACTTTGAGCTGCTTTTATCACGTAACTGCAATGCGCTCGCACCACCTAGGAGCACTTCTTCCATAACCTCTACCATTTCCCGATTAGTGTAATTCTTCTCCGGTAATCGCATAAAGTCCACGCTTCATGATCGTTTGTCCCTTTTTTGTTTTATCTTCTTGAGTCGATATTGCAAGTTTTGCCTACTCATTCCAATCGCCTCCGCTGTTTTTGTGATATTGCCTCTGTATGCCTGTAAGGCTTCTTGAAGAAATTGCGATTCACACCGTTTCATATATTCATCAAATAATTCGGCCGGCTCCCTTATCGCATGCTGCCGAAACCGTTGCGCAAAATAATTTGGCATATGGTCAATTGTAAGCACTTTTTCATCTTCATCTATAACATTCATTGCCCCTTCAATGAGATGCTCTAACTCTCGGACATTTCCAGGAAAATCGTGCTCGAGTAAAATCGTCAACAGCTTTGGATCAACGGACTGGACATGCATTTTAAATCGTTGATTAAACTTATGAACAAACGCGTGAACGAGCAAGTCGATATCCCCTGACCGCTCTCGAAGAGGTGGCACACGTATCGCAACTACGTTCAATCGATAGTACAAATCTTTTCGCATCACACCATTTTCTATCGCTTCATCAGGCTCTTCATTCATAGATGCAATGATGCGAACATCCACAACGACGTCACGAGTTCCCCCAACCCTTCTCACCGTTTTATCTTGTAGTACACGCAGTAGTTTCGCTTGCAAAGCAAGTGGGAGTGAGTTTATTTCATCCAATAGCAACGTTCCTCCATGTGCTTGCTCAAAAAGTCCAGGTTTATCTTTTGCCCCTGTAAAGGCTCCGTTTGCTGTACCGAACAGTATACTTTCTAACAGTTGTTCAGGAATGGCTGCACAATTTTGGGTAATGTACGGCTTGTCCGAGCGATTGCTTCCGGAGTGAATGCTTTCAGCAAAAAGCTCTTTGCCTGTGCCCGTTTCTCCATACAATAAGACAGAGGATGAAGTTCTTGTCGCTCGCTTTGTCTCATCAATGACAGTGATCATCGCCTTAGAATCCCCAATTAAATGATCAAACGTATACGTGCCATTGTGCTTGTTCGTATTATGACGTATGAACTCTTCAAGGCGGGTCACGTCTCGCGCAATTTCTACCGCCCCTTGCACACGATCATTTTCTATGAGTAAAGCAGTTTGATTGATGGTTGTTATCTCTCGTCCGTAACGATTCACATACGATTGCTTTATGCGAGAACTCCCCTGCTGTTCTTGAATGGCTTGAAGTAACGTGCTATTATCTGGATCAGCAAATGTAAACACATCTTGAATCGGCTTATGTACAACTTCTTCTTTTTGATGGCCTTCAATCTCAGCCATTTTTTTATTATAATAATGCGTCACGCCATCTCGATCAACGATGTGCACACCTGTCTCTAAAAGGTCAATAAATTGTCCGAGCATATGTGCTGATAGTTTCACGCGCTCCACCCCTCATCCGAGTATTATTATAGCAAACGAGCTAGCCGATGACACGTCATACATACAATGGCACGAAAATTGCATTATTAAGGTTGAAAGGAGTTTTTCATTATGTCAACGTCAAAACAACTCATTGATCAGCATGATCGTTACGGAGCACCGAACTACCTTCCTTTACCTGTCGTTATTTCTGAAGGGAGCGGCTCTTGGGTAACTGACTCAGAGGGGAATCAATACCTTGATATGCTGAGCGCTACTCTGCTGTAAACCAAGGACACCGTCATCCACACATTATTAACGCATTAAAAGCGCAGGCGGACCGCCTTACGTTGTCGTCTAGAGCTTTCCATAACGACCAGATTGGTCCATTTTATGAGAAGCTGTCGACACTCACAGGCAAAGAAAAAATTCTTCCGATGAACACGGGCGCTGAAGCGGTCGAAACTGCGCTCAAAGCCGCTAGGCGATGGGGATATCGTGTGAAAGGCATTCCAACAAATCAAGCAGAAATTATTGTGTGTACCGACAACTTTCATGGTCGCACAATGGCAGCGGTATCTTTATCTTCAAACGAAGAATATCAAGCTGACTTTGGGCCATTGCTTCCTGGCATTACGGTCATCCCTTACGGTGATGCTGAAGCTTTAGAAGCGGCAATTTCGAAGAACACGGCAGCATTTATTTTTGAACCAATTCAAGGGGAAGCCGGCATTCTCCTTCCACCAGACGGTTACTTAAAAGCTGTGCGAGAAGTGTGTGACAAGCATGACGTTTTAATGATTGCTGACGAAATACAATGTGGGCTCGGTCGTTCAGGGAAGATGTTCGCTTGTGACCACGAAGACATCTCTCCTGATATGTTTATTCTCGGCAAAGCTTTAGGTGGGGGCGTCATGCCAATCTCAGCAGTATGTGCTGATGCTGACATATTAGGCTTATTTGAACCCGGATCACACGGATCTACTTTTGGAGGCAACCCACTTGCCTGTGCGGTTTCCTTAGCTGCTCTTGAGGTGATTGAAGATGAACAATTGCCAGCACGTGCAGATTCGCTTGGCACTGCTTTCATTAATAAGTGCAAAGAAATTAAGCACCCAGCGATAAAAGAAGTGCGTGGTCGCGGACTGTTTATCGGTATAGAACTTCACGAACCCGCGCGTCCTTATTGTGAGGCGCTAATGGCAGAAGGCATGCTCTGCAAGGAAACTCATGAAAATGTATTACGGTTAGCGCCCCCGCTCACAATCTCTGAAGAAGATCTCGCATTTGCACTGTCAAAGCTACAGAAAGTTTTTTCATCGTAAAAAAGAGATCTGGCCGACAAATTTCGGCCAGATCTCTTTTGTTTACTCCATAAATCGCTTGCCTGCAATACCAGGGTTCGTCATTTCTTGTGCATCTAATATTTCATCTAGCTCTTCTTCTGTTAAAATTCCACGCTCTAAACAAATCTCTTTCACAGACCGACCGGTAGAAAGCGCTTCTTTTGCAACTCTCGAAGCGACTTCATACCCGACGTGTGGATTAATTGCCGTTACGATGCCGACGCTTTTATGAACTTGAGCTTCGTTATGTTCCACATTTGCCGTCATTCCTTCTAAAGCATACTTACGCAAAACGGTAAGTCCATTTTCCAATACCGATAATGATTGCAACAGATTGAATACGAGTACAGGTTCCATAACGTTGAGTTCTAGTTGCCCTGCCTCAGAAGCAAGAGAAATGGTATGATCGTTTCCGATGACTTGGAAAGAGATCTGGTTCATCACTTCACACATAACCGGGTTCACTTTTCCTGGCATAATAGAACTTCCTGGTTGTCTAGGTGGTAGATTGATTTCGTTTAAGCCTGTTTTTGGACCAGAACTCATTAACCGAAGGTCATTTGACATCTTCGATAGGTTAATCGCAAGTACTTTTAATGACCCGGACAATTCCGTGTAACTGTCTGTGTTTTGCGTTGCATCAACAAGGTGCTCGGCACTTACAAGTGGCATTCCCGTTAACTGTGCAAGATAAGTGGAAACGGTCTCAATGTACTCAGGTTGTGCATTTAAACCTGTTCCAACAGCGGTTGCTCCCATATTAATTTCATAAAGATGGTCCAGCGCTCGGTGCAATCGCTCACGATCTCGTTCAAGCATACGTCGGTATGCTCCCATTTCTTGACCGAGACGAATCGGCACGGCATCTTGAAGATGCGTCCTTCCCATTTTAATTACATCATCAAACGCTGACTCTTTTTTAGCCAACGTATCAATTACCGAATCTAGCGCATTCTGCAAGCCTTTAGAAAGTTTGAGTGCTGAAATATGAATGGCTGTTGGAAATGCATCATTTGTTGATTGCGCCATGTTTACGTGAGTGTTTGGACTCAAGCGCATATAGTCGCCTTTTTCGTAGCCTAAAATTTCAATCGCTCGGTTGGCGATCACTTCGTTTGCATTCATATTAAATGACGTTCCGGCTCCACCTTGTATGGCATCAACGACAAACTGATCATTATGTTCACCCTCAATGACTTCCTCAGCTGCTTTTATAATTGCACTTGCAAGTGTCTTATTAAGGTTTCCTACGTCACGATTTGCCATTGCCGCAGCTTTTTTTACATAACCAAAAGCCTGAATTAATGCGGGATGTGGCGGATATCCTGTAATTGGAAAGTTCTCAATCGCTCTGACCGTTTGAATGCCATAATAGGCATCTGCCGGGACGTGTTTCTCCCCTAAAAAATCTCGTTCAATTCGGTATTCATTTGTGTCCATGAGACAAGTGTCCCCTCCAGTTATTTTAACTTCTCTCCGAATAATGATCCCATTAATGCAACGGCCGCTTCTGCCGTTTTATTTTGCTCATCCAAAATTGGATTGACTTCGACAAATTCACATGATGTCACTCGCTCTGATTCCGCTAACATTTCCATCGCAAGATGACTCTCTCGATAAGTGAGCCCCCCTGTCACTGGAGTGCCTACGCCTGGTGCATCAATTGGATCGAGCCCGTCAAGGTCTAAGCTTAAATGAATTCCATCACAATGCTCGAGCGTCTGCAACGCTCTTGTCATCACTTCTGACATGCCTAATCGGTCGACTTCATGCATTGTAAAAACGGTAATCGCTGATGTTTTTAAAAATGCCTTCTCCGCTTCATCAAGTGCTCTCACTCCAATCAACACGATGTTTCTCTCCTTCACGTGTTGACCATCAAATAAAGAGGTCAATGACGAATGTCCATGACCGATCGCTGCAGCGAGTGGCATTCCATGAATATTCCCTGACGGAGAAGTCTTATCGGTATTAAGATCTCCGTGTGCATCATACCATATAACGCCGAGCTCGTCATAATGAGGGGTAATTCCTGCCAACGTTCCCATCGCGATACTATGGTCACCCCCAAACACGAGTGGGAAGTGGCCGTTGCCAACAATTTGGTGAAGGGATGTCTTGAGCGTTTCATTCGCTGCTTGTACGGCAGATAAATGTTTTAAGTTTTCTTGATTTTCTTTGATTGATCGTTCCACAACGATGTCTCCGTCATCATTCACCTCATATCCAAGTGCTTCTATCGCTCAATCGCTCCGGCATAACGAATGGCACTCGGCCCCATATCAACACCCCGTCGGTTTTGACCTAAATCGAGCGGCGCACCAAGTACGGATATTGTTCTATTCATTATTCATTACTCCCTTATGTAAAATTCTTATTCTCACGGTTGATGACTAACCATGCACAACCGTAAATACCTGCGTCATTCCCAAGCTCTGCGATACCAAATGAAAGTGAACGGTCCGCTTGCTCTAATGAGAAACGCTCATAATGTTTCTTCAACGGCTCCAGCAATTGGTCCCCCGCCGCAGAAATCCCGCCGCCAATAATTATCTTTTCTGGATTCAATAACGTAACCACATTTGATAATACGAGTCCCAAGTAGTACAAACTTTCGTCGATCACCGCTTGTGCCAATTCGTCACCGGCGTTCGCTGCGACAAACAGTTCCGACACTTCACTTTCTGCATGTAATTGGGTCGCTTGTCCACTTGATGCGAGTCGCTCTTTAAGGTTTAAAGAAAACCCTTTCATTCCAACATACTCTTCAAGACAACCTCGTCGACCGCAAGAACATAAACGACCCCCAGGGACAACGGTTACATGCCCAACTTCACCACCGGTTCCACTAGGCCCATTGACGACGTCTCCATTTAATAAAATCCCACCGCCAACACCTGTGCCTAGGGTGACACAAAATGCTGACCGGCTATTCCTTCCGGCCCCTTGCCAGTATTCACCCGCTGCAGCCATATTGGCATCGTTATTTATGTAGACCGGCAAATGAAGCGCTTCTGATAAGCTGTTTTGTAAAGGGTAATTTCGCCAGCCGATGTTCACTGCAAAATCAACCCGTCCTGCGTCTTCATTCACAAAACCAGGCACACCGACGCCTACACCAATCACTTGATCTTTAGAAATATTGGATTTTTGCAGCTGTTCACGTATGCTTTTTGTTACATCTTCACTAATATTAACGCCTTCATTGCTTGTATCGGTCGGAATGCTCCATTTGTCAATCATCGCGCCTTTATCGGTAAAGATCCCCATTTTTACCGAAGTGCCACCAACGTCTGCACCAATTGCATACTTTGTCATGAGTGTTCCCCTCTCTAATTACGGGCGGTCACCTTTTTCTTCTAATCGTTGCACCTCTCCTCTTAGTATACTTCGCCCTTGAACGTATTGCTTTGCTTCAATGAGCCCAAACTCATACAATGTTCGAAGCTCCTCCTCCATTAATAAGAGATCCTCTTTGGGATCTCTCGTGTAAATGACGGTATTGTAGTTCAGTAAATATTGTCGAATGTCATAAATCGTGTGAAAAGATTTCATTACACCTATTATAACAATTTTCCAGCTGTAGCGAAAACAAGAAATAAAAGTGGAACATAAGGAAGCCAATTTATTCTTGCCCACTGTACATACAAATGATTTTGAATGAAAAAGCCAGCGATTAATCCGACGCCAAACATGACGATGAGGAGAAGGAACGTAATTAGTGTTGAAAACCAAACATTAACAAGCGCTCCTGTAAGCACGAACAAACCGATCATACTCAACCACAATCGTATATCCTTCTTTCCAAAATAACCAAAATACGGGTGATACGTCATAATTGCTGCTGTAATAAAAACGACCGTACACGTTAACCACAAGCCGCTAAGCCAGGAATTAGGGATCCAAGATAAGTAGCCATTTGAAAGAGCAAGACCGATATACCCCGACCCTGCAAACAAGAGCGCAAATAACACCATCCATTTTTCAATATCAGCAATGCGCTGATGCACGAGCATCGCTCCAAATGAAGCAGCAACCATAAAAGCCGCTATCATAACAACCGCTCCTTTGCCACATCCACATGACTAGTCATATAAAGCTCACTGAAAAAGGGAAATAGAAAAACATATAACAATGTTTCGCTTATAATACATAGAAAATCTCAATTAGGCCGTGTCTATGATGGCATTTGCTTGAATGAGGAACCATTTTTAACTTGAATCCCCACATAAACGCTTCTATGATAGGATAATTTCCGATTGTAACGCTACTCCCCACATGGGTCGGACCCAATGGTTCGCGTTCACAAGTAGCGTAGAGCGTGGTTCGCTTTTTTTCAGTGACCTCAGTCATATAGTGTATGCCGGGTTCGTCCAGTGAATGATTCAAACACGAAAAAAGCTGGGCAACATCTCCTGTCGCCCAGCTTCTATTCATTGTCCGTTGCCTTCCATTTTTTCATAGAAATCTTCATAATGTTCATTACCAGGATCCATGTCTAGTGCTTCTTCTACGTATTGCCTACCTTGTTCTTCGTCCCCTAGTTGATAATACGTATATCCAAGATTGTACACCGCTTCGTGAAACGCTGGGTTTTCTTCAATCGCTTGTTCATAATACGCTTTTGCTTCTTCGTAATTTCCACGACCGATTTCACTATTGCCAATTACAAAGAACGCTTCCGGCGCTTCTGCCTGGTCAATGACTGCTTCCATCACCTCATAGGCTTCATCGTAGCGCTCTTCTTCCAATAACTCTTGGCTCATTTGCATCTCAACTAAAGGCAGGGGATTGCTCGCTCCGTCAGAGTGATAACCATACAAAAATACGCCTACCCCTAAACTTACGAGAGCAACGGCTCCAGCAACACTTCGCATGAGTGACGTCTTCACATTCGGAAGTTGCACGATTGAAGCCGCTAAAAACCCACCAACTAGTCCACCAATATGTGCACCATTATCGACCATCGGTACGACCGTTCCAAAGACGAGGTTAATCCCAAGAATAATGAGCAGGCTCTTGCCCATCGTTTTAAAGAATAATTCCTTATGCACAAGACCAAAGTAAAGAAGGGCCCCGAAACAACCAAAGATTGCACCAGATGCACCGGCAGACACTTGAGCTGTAAACGCGTAACTTGCTATTGAACCGATCAAACCTGCAAAGAGATACACGAAAATAAATCTAGTTGAACCGTAAATTCGCTCTACGGCAGTACCGAGATAAAACAACGCAAGAGCATTCATGATCAAATGGAAAATTCCGATGTGCAAAAACATCGAGGTAACGAGTCGCCACCATTCGCCTGCATCGATCGCCGGATTGTATTTTGCTCCGAAATCAATGAGTGCGAGCACATCTTGTGAACTACCTCGCGTTTCTAATAGCAAAAACACGAGGAGGATAGCGGCAAGAAGAATCATCGTAAAGCGTGGCTTTCCGTAAGTAAAAACACGCGTCACTTCTTCACGCTCACGCTCCATCTGTCTAAGCACACGCTTTCGTTTCACCGTCGTTCGATCTTCTTTTATTTTCGGTTCATGTTCTAGCATGTCTTCTCGGGTAGGAAACCCTTCTTCTGCTTTAAATCCTTTCAAAAAACGGTGAAGATCGTCACCGTGGTGCGCACCGATTGACGATGCAAATAGTTTCGTATGCATCGGTCTTTTTTTTGACGCATCCGTATATAAAATTTCTCCTGTTTTACTTTTCCAATCATCAACCGGCGCAATTGATGTGATGTATATGTTGTAATAGTGAACTTCTTTACGTTTAGAAGGCGTCTTTAACATTTGAAACTGACGCAACGCCTGCTTCATGAACTCGTCCAAACCCCGACTCCAAGACATGTCAATCTTGGACAAGCTTAACACAGACACTTCATCTTTCGTATTGCGTTCTAACCACAATTGCTTTCGATCACCACTCACATGGATGGCTTGAAACCCGTGTTTTGTCACAAGGTGGTCAGCGAGCTCCCAAAAGAGAACATCTTGGTCTCTAACTTCCATTGCATTCATCCTTTATCGGTTTCATTCTGCTCTCTTCTATAGTAAGCCACAACCATCCGTTCATGCGAATATTTCTGCTTCATCCTTTAAAAAAAGTTATTGTTGCATACGAAAAGGCGAATACCGTTTCATCATATACTTTCTGAACGCGGGAATCTCCATCATCAGTTTAATGAGCACTCTTCGTCTCGTTTCATTCATGAGCAGTCGATTCAGCAATCGGTGCCGATTGCAATACCCGACGCCCACCAGTACTAACAGCAATAAGAAAATCGTTTTCTTCATTTTACATACCTCCGCACATTTCTGCTTAGTGTGCGGCGTTGTTCACATCGCTATGCAAAAAACCAAACGACGATGGCTGCCGACAACGTACAAAGCGTATTTACGGAGTTATTTCCGAGAAAACGAACCCCCCGTACGAACGTTGTCTGCTTCCGGCAATGCACAAGACTTTCCGTTTTCTGTTGGCACACACGGCATTTTCGTTCTTCTTGGGCATACGCGCCAAAAACGGTGTCGATGATTGAGCCGACAAAGCTGCTACTGTCATAATCACCAAGGTCCATGCATCTAAAGAAAATACATACCAGCCGACCAATGAGACGAAGAAGCTACCCAAAAGCGCTGCAAATGTACCGACAATCGACACCGCTCCTGACAGACCGTTTTCGCCAATCGATCGTTTGCGCAAATGATACGGCCTTCCTCCAAAACGTCGCCCCAGTTCTGTTGCCCACGTATCACTCGCAGCAGCAGCTAGTGAAGCGACAAACATGATGATGGAAAGCTCACCAAGCCAAGGGTAAAGCAACGCACTCCCTGCTGCTACTCCCCCGTTGGCAAGCACCTGCCAGGCAGTCCGTTGTTCTTTCTCTCGTGTGAACGTTCGTGCCGGCAATCGACCTAACACCGTGCTACTCACGAAAAATACACCTAGCACAATGAGCCCTTCCCAGGAGAAGAAGTAAGCAATAATAAAACCTACACCTGTAGCGGAGAGTGCGCCAAATAGAGACAATGCCCGCACTCGTAGTGCAGCAAGTGCAATAAATATAACTAAAATAAATTCCATTACAATCTCTTTTCTACAATCAGTTTTTGTACAGGAATATCATGACGCTCACGCGGCAATTTGTGTATGTATTGAAAATGATAAAGCATACTGATCGTTTTTACGTTGGTGCGGCTTAAAAAGGCGTCATAGTAACCCCCGCCATATCCTAAACGGAACCCATCACAGTCAAATGCAATGCCTGGAACGATGACGACATCTAACCGTTCACTCTCATCTTTTGAATCGTGAGGATCAGGCTCAAGAATGCCATATGTACTTCTCATTAGTTTTGTATGTTTTGTATATTGATGAAACGTTAACACTCTGTTTCGGTGAGCATAAGGAATCAACACATGTTTTCCTGCTTCCCAAAGCTTCTCAATTACAGGTTGGGTGGGTATTTCCTGAGCCGTACTTAGTGTAATTCCAACAGTCGATGCTTCTTTTATGAATGGGTCCATAAGCAATTGCTCGATTAACGGTTCTGCGCGCTTTTCCTTGTCGTTTTGAGACAGCTGACTTAACTGAGCGGTTATGTGTTTGCGTATGTCTTTTTTCTGTTGGTCCACTCGATACCGAACTCCTTTTCTCTACAAAAAGAAGCAGCAAAAATTTTGCTGCTTACTTTGTTTCACGGTGGAGCGTATGTTTTTTAAGTCTTGGGCTGTACTTGTTCATTTCAATACGCTCTGGATTTGTTCGTTTATTTTTTGTCGTTATATAGTTGCGGTCACCTGTTTCCGTGCATGCAAGTGTTACCTGTACGCGCATCCGTATCCCTCCTATCATCGCAATCATACCAACATATACTAACAGTTTTATAAAAATAAATCAAGATGAAGTTATGTTCGACTCGTTGTATAATGGTGATGAGGTGATCATCATGTTAGTACTTACAGGAGTGCTATTTCTATTAAGTGCTCTTTTTATGCTGTATTCTCTATACGCCAAAAACAAGAAGCGGGTGCGGGTAAACAAAGAGAAGAGGATGCACTACAATTAATGGGAGATGTGTACGAACTCCAATCTCAAGTAAAAAGACTTGAAGACGAGATTCTCACTACACCTGAAGGAAATCAAAAGAAGACTTCGTCGTTGCAACAGCTAACCGTTACGGCTAATTTAAAATACGAACAAGGTTTCTCAATTGAACAAATCGCAACGTCGCTACAGTTGCATGAGGATGAAGTGATTCATTTGCTTCCTGACCATGTAAAGGAGCGATATGCATGACAAGTAAATCTGCCAGAGGCATCGCAATCGGGTTCTTATTTGCTGGCGTGATTGTGCTTGCAGCCAGTTGGGTCATAGAAGACGAACCAGAAACCGCATCTAGCGAAGAAACGCCAGAAGTGGAAAATACACCACTCGTCCGAGAAAGCGGACTGGATTACTACGACGACGATGCACTGCTTGAAGAAATTGAAGAGCGCGGCCTCGTATCAGAGGATGAAGAGCAAACGAGCGAGACGACGGATACACTTTATATGACCATTAGCTCCGGCATGAGCAGTGGCGAAGTTGCCGAACTGCTCGAACGAGCAGAAATGATTGAGGACGCAGACGAATTTCAAACGATGATTCATGACGCCAACTTAGAAATGCTTATCCAAACCGGATTTTATGAAATTGAAAGCACATTATCTCCTGAAGAGATTATTCGTGTAATCACAAGAGAAGCAGACCTATAAGGTCTGCTTCTTTGTTATTCAATATCATCTTCTACCCCTTCTTCAGGGTCTGCATAGATTTCTGCCTCGTCTTCTTCTCTCTGTGGATTTACACGGTCTTCTTTTAAGTCAAAGTACGCACTCAACGACTCTCTTGCAATATGGTTCGCAATTCCTTGCCGTCCACCTGAGCTATCTAAGGCCACATTTGGCACGACGACGGCAATCGCAACTTCCGGATCGTCGTAAGGCGCATACGCGATCATCGTCTGGTTGTTCCCTCGCACACCATTCTGCGCCGTCACCTCTGCGGTCCCCGTCTTTGCTGCAGCTTCATAGCTCACTTGATTTGAACCATTGAAATAGCTGTATGCCGTTCCACCGCCTTGACCACCAGTCGCAACGACTTGGCGCATGCCTAACTGTACTCGTTCAAAATCAGCCGTTGAATTATCAACCGTGTTTAGTACTTCTGGCTCGAATTGACGGACGACCGAACCTTGGTCATACTCTTCATCCGTGCTCGGCTCTCGAATTTCTTTCACTAGCCTCGGCTTCATTCGTTTACCATCATTAGCCACTGTTGCACTCATTTGCGCCAGTTGCATCGGTGTATACGTATCAAATTGACCAAAGCTCAAAAATAGCACCAAACCGGATTGGCTGTTGCCAATATATCCACTCGATTCGGAAGGCAAATCAATACCTGTTTCCGTCCCTAATCCAAACTGCGCATAGTGATTACGGAGTGCCTGATAAGAATATCCTAAGGAACCCCACTGATTCGTTGACATGTTATAGTCTGCTAACCTCATGGCAATTTCGGTCATATAAATGTTTGACGAACGCCGGATCGCATCTACGTCGTTAACATAACCCATCGTTTGCCAAGAACGGATCGTTGGTGTACCTGGAATACTCGTAATCGGTGAATCATTTACAACCGTTCCGTGGTCAATAACTCCATGATGGTAACCTGCGAGCACAGTCGCTGGCTTCACCGTTGAACCCATTTCAAAGGTACTCGTTGTTGCTCCAAGGTTCTCGCCATTATATCCTGCTACCGTTAGAACCTCTCCGGTGTCTGGCTCCATCATGACAACATACGCTTCCCGATCAGCAATAAAATTGCCTGTCATTTCTTGATTAATAATCTCTTCCACTTCTTGTTGCAATGCCATATCAATCGTGAGCATCAAGTCATTCCCGCGTCTGCCGGGGTCAGTTGTTACGTTACCTTCAGCATCCGTTCTCATGACCGCTTTCTCACCGCGAAGCACATCTTCATAATAGGACTCTAAAAATGACGTTCCAACGACGTCACTTCGCTCATACCCATGGCCGACATAGTTTTCAATCTGCTCTGCTGGAATTGAACCTGTGCCGCCAAAGTACCGGCGAAATGACTCGCCGTAAGGATAGATTCGTTCGGCATCACGCATAATATCTGTACCCGGAAGGTCATGAAGAATTTCTGCCATTTGGTGGGCTTCTTCCTGCGTTAACCCTCTCGCTATTCGATTTGGCGAGTAATTGTACCCGCTAAGCATTTCCGCCCAAATGACGACCGCCTCTTGCTCATCTCGATCAAAAGATTCCATAATTTCATTTTCATCTAATCGGTCTAATTGAAGTTGATAAAATTCATCATCTTCAAGCTCATTCGCTTCTTCTGACGTCACCAAAGAATCAACACGATCTTGTAAATCTCCTGATTCTTCAATTGTTGCTTTGTATAATAAGTAATCTTTCCACTCTCTTGCATTTACTGACTCAATGTCATCATCTTCAATATTCAAATAATGAATGAGCTCATGAGCAATTTCATATCGCTCTAAATCATTATTCGGTGTATTCGTATATGTGAGCGACAGTTGCAAGTCTTGTCAACGACAACATTGTTATAGCGATCAACCATTAAACCGCGCGGCGCATCTACATTTGCCGTCTGTTCTTCTTGCGAACTGAGCATCAGATCATAAGATTCCCCTTGAACAATCTGAATGTACCCTAACCGTAAAATTAACACTGAAAAAAGAATGAACACACCAAAAAACAACACATTCAGCCGAAATGGAATGTGGTTTTTTCGCCGTTCTCTAACCATAGGGAAGCTCCTCTCCACTACTTGCTTCACTCATTGTAGCATGCCTTCGTGAGATGAAACACGACGATTTTGTGACTACGTTTGTCGATTTGCATCTTCCAAACGCTCACTATTATAATCTTGATCTTTGTTACTTGAAGACCAAATTTGAATGGGTCGGATGCAAAAGTATAAAAATAAGTGACCGGCTCCAAAAATTAACATGACGAGGGGAACTCCTTTCGCTTGCCCAATCGCATTCACAACTACCATGAAACAAATAATTGAACCTGCACGTCCCGCATTTGTAAACCACTCTCGCATGATCAAATATTCAACCCTCATTGAGCCGCTTTATACGCTTTGCCGATAATGTCATATGTCATCGAAACGTAGGGAACGAAAATTAAAGGATACGCCATTGAAATAATAATCCCGTAGATGATGAGTGTCACAAACGTTCGATCCGGGAGAATAAGAAAAAGCGCCCCGTATAACATAATCGCTCCAGTCAAAATTGCTCTTTTTCTATATTTCGTTTTTAAATATTTGCCTGATAGAAAATAAAATACAAAAGAAACACCAGACGTGACAAGCCCATATGTACCTAGTGCCAACTCACTGCCTGTAGACATGTACACCCAGATGACAATGACAAAGACGAACACGCCCTCTCGTAACCCTTGAAAGAAGTGAGCAAAAAGAATTCGCCGCCAGTCATCATCGACGTGACGCCGCTGCCATACAGACTGATACGAAATATCCCAGGAGATGAGCGTTTCTTAAATCGAAACGATAACCAAACAGCAACCGCAAATAACAGTAACGATATAAAGAAAATGGTTCGATAACCAGTAAACCCTGGAAACCATTGGATGACTAAACCAGCAGTGAATGGCCCGATCATCCCTGCTAATGAAGTGAATAAACCGAGAAATCCATTGAAAGAATCTCTCGTATCCGGCTCAGTAATTTCGAATGTAAGCACATTAAACGCTAACCAATAGATGCCAAATCCTAAACCTAGCAGTGCGCCAACCACGATGATCATTTGGCTTGCATTC
Source organism: Geomicrobium sp. JCM 19037 (assembly GCF_000698105.1). Taxonomy (NCBI): domain Bacteria; kingdom Bacillati; phylum Bacillota; class Bacilli; order Caryophanales; genus Geomicrobium; species Geomicrobium sp. JCM 19037. Next base: position 117,852 of record NZ_BAWZ01000009.1, read on the forward strand.
TGACCTAGCAATAACACCGTCAAGTAAAATAATGAGAGCACAATAACACCGATTCGTAAAACAATCGTACGGTCCATTTGCTTTGTTAGCCGTCCAGCTAGGAAAAAAGCTAACGGTTGAAACAACACGCTCGCCAGCTGATACAGTGCAATCATCATTAAGTCTTCGGTCTGCTTCCATAAGTATACATTGACAAACGTGTTTGAGAGCGCTGTACTCATTGCGTATAAGCCGCCTGTAATTAACAGGAGCTTATAGTCTCTATTTGTGAACACATATTCTGGTACGATGTTTGTTACCCAAGCCTTCATGCAATCCCCACCTCAAAGCATAGCTTGTACCAAACACCTGGAATTGATTCACTCGATTAAGGATGTTTTGGATCGTACAACGACGTTTCATTGCATTTCATAAACGTGAGCCTAGTAAGCTTGATTTTTAGGTTCTAAGTCAAATGTTGGGGTAGAGACAATACGCCTCTGAGGCTGTTGAAAAACTTAAATATTTTCTTTATAGAAGTGTAGGGGGTGTCATGGCTACGCTTGCCACGGGCGTTGCCTCAGCTATCGCGCTTCGCGCGAGGATCTTCGGCTAACGGAAAAGGAAGTTCGACATTCATTATGAATCATAATGATGTCGAACCAACCTGCTTACGCAGCCGCCGTAGGCGTCTCCGCCATGACACCCCTTCTCATTTTGCACAAATTGAGAGACTGCCACACACCTCTGCTCCTTTGTTTATCCTACTCGACTTGTATGCTCTTTTAATTGGTGATGCAATAGCACCTTCAAACGCAGCCGGTCATAGCGGCGAAAG